>JANPNB010000001.1:0-9496 GCA_031427275.1 Alphaproteobacteria bacterium
TTGTCGGCTGCCTCTCGCCGCTGAGCCTGCAACGCGACAAGACTTTGCGTCAGGGCATCAAGTTGGGTCGACCGCGACCGGTCCGACGACACCTGGACTTCCCGAGGTGTTGCTCTGCGCAACACCGAGAGCTGAGATGCGCGCCCGGCGCGTGTCGCAATCTGCTGATCAAGGGCCTGTAACTGAGATTGCAAGACAGCTTGTTGGGTCTGAACCGCGCTGAACTCTTGCGTATAGTCACCGAACCCATAGCGGGTGGAAAAGGCTGTCAATTGCCCCTCTAACTGCGCAAGACGACCATCCAAGACCGCCTCTTGAGAACTGACCGAGCCGGTGTCGGCACGCTTGAAGACATCGCTGCGCCGCTGCAGGTATAGCTCAACCAGCTTGTTCAAGGTGTCGGCGGCGACTTGCCGATCCCGGGCCTTGAACGTCATTTCAATAATGCTGGAGGTCGGAATATTGATGATCGTCAGATCTTTTTCCAACTGATCGGCGGCCTTCTCCAAGCTGTCAGGTTGACCTGAAAGTTTTGGATAGAGTCGGCCCAGCCCAACGGCGTTGATGGTCTCCTTATGCAGGGCGCGTGTTCCAAGGATTTCCATTTCGGCGTGGACGATCTGGGATCGATCAAAGGCCTGCGCGGAACCCGGATCGTTCGCCGAGTTCTTGAAGACATAGTCGCCGCCTAGCAAAGTCAGCAGCCGCGTCTGCGATGTGTAGACGGTGTGGGCCAAACTCACAGCCACCAAGGCAATGGCTAGCGGCACCAGAAACGCAAGCAGAGCTGGCCATTTGTAATAGAAAATCGGCGTCAGCAACTCGCGCAGGGTCAGTGGCGATTGAAGACGACGCTTGGGCGCTTCGGCGGGATACGACAGATGATCGAGAACCGCAGACGACATCTTAAACGCTGACTGAGACCGCCCTTGCGCCCAATGCGTGGCTGCACAGTTAATTGGTAACGATTTGTGGTTAACAAAAACCTGCAAATGCGGCCTTGCCAACCCTTTGATAACCAAACCGCAGGCATCAATTAAATTGCCCTGGAAACCTAACCGGCCCCCCAGGAAAACTTGAGGTCTCTAGGATGTTGAAACGGGTCGGCCGTTGGATTGCAGTCTCTGCTGTGGCGTTAGCAGCAAGTTGTGCGACGGCAGCTGGAAACCCGGACTTGCCCAGATCTTATGAGCGCCCTGCTCTACCTGCGCGAACGCCGGTGCCGGCCCCTGTCCAACCCGCTTCGAACTACGGGTATTTGCCACCGCCGCCCCAACCTCTGGCACGCTACTCGCCACCGCCCTATCGGCCAGACCTCGTGCCGGACGCCGATCGGCGAGCGTCATACTCTTACCCAGCACCTACGCCGTCAACGCCCTCGCAATATGCCGAGTGGTCGGACCAAGACTATCGCTATCGACTCGGGCCGGGTGATCAATTGGCCTTACGGTTTCTGGTGAACCCTGACTTGAACGGGCCTGCTACCATCGGCCCCGATGGACGGGGGGTCTTCCCACTGGTTAGCTCGGTCAAAGTTGCTGACCTGACCGCAGAGGAGGCGAACGCGGTCTTGACGGACACCTACGCGCAGATCTTGCGTCGTCCTCAGGTCGAGGTGCTGATCACCGCCTATGGTGCCGCCCAAATCTATGTTGGTGGCGAGGTCCGGAACCCTGGCGTTCTTCCCATCAAGGGTCAACTGACCACCGCTCAAGCCGTGATGTCCGCTGGCGGCTTGTTACCAACGGCTCGCACCGGACGCATCGTGGTTCTGAGGGAACGGGCTGACGGGCAGTTGCTACGCAAGGAAATCGACCTCAAGGCCTATTTGACCAAGGCTCAGGGTCGAACCGACTTCGCGATCCTGCCCGGCGACCTGATCTTTGTCCCCCGCAGCAAGATCGCCGAGGTCGACCTGTTCGTTGACCAATACATCAACGGCCTGCTGCCCTTCAGCCGCAGTGTCGGGTACAGCGTCAATCGTGGTAGCCGCTTCTGACGCTCGGGGAACCCAATTGTCGCGTTACCTGACCTCGGCCGTCGAGCAGGCGCTGTGGTCGCTGATAAACCTTGGCGTCAACCTGCTGTTGATCCGTATTGCCGCGCCTGATCAGTACGGCACCTTCGCGTTCTGGGCCAATGTCGCTTTCGTGCTGGCAAGCATCCAGAATGCCCTGACCCTGACCCATATGTTGGTTCTGCCACCAGGCAGCGGCCTGTCGCCAGACCGTTTGCCGGTCGAACGCATCATGCACGCCGTAACGATCGCCTTCCTGATTTTCACTGCGCTGGGGGTCCTGGCGGTCGCCCTTGGTCTTCGGGCGACAGGACATGAATTGGGAGCTCCGGCGGCGGCGTTGTTCGTTCCAGCCTTCCTGCTGCAGCAATATTTTCGGACCCTGGCCTACGCACGAGGCATAGCGCGCAGTGCTCTGTTTCAAACCCTCGGCGTCCTGGTCGCCTCCGTCGCCCTGGTCGGGGGGGGGGCGCTGCTACTCGATCACATTTCGGCTGATGCCATGCTTTTGTTGTTGGGCAGCGCCTATGGCGGCGTTGGGTTGCTCGGCGGTGCCATGGCGACGCGAGGGCAGGACCTCGCCGTCAACGGTAATTTGCTCGCGGGCTTCCGCAACTATTTGCGGCAATCGGGCTGGCTGTTTCTCGGGGTCAGCACGACCGAGCTCTTAACCCGGTTCTACGCCTTTGCAGTCGCGGGAGCATTTGGCGCCACGGCCCTCGCCTCTCTATCAGCTACACAGATCTTCATGCGGCCGGTGCCGTTGCTTGCGACCTCTTGGAGCATGGTGGCGCGCGGCGATCTCGTCCGCCGCAAGAACACAGGCGACTGGTCAGGTTTCGCCTGGATGCTCTTTGTCGCTATGGGGGTCGGCCTTGTCATCGCCGCCCTTTGGTCGGGCAGCATCTATGAGGCTTGGCGACTGATCTCGGATCTAATGTTCAAGGGAAAGTACGCGCAGGACGCCTGGATGGTCTTGCTGTGGGGTTTCTCCGCCGCCTTAAGCCTAGCCCAAGTGGTGATCAGCACCCCGCTTCAGGTGCTGCAGGCCTTTAAGCCCCTGGCCATCGCCAATACCATTGCCTCGATTGTAGGAGCCGGGGCCATTTTGGTTGCGATGCGGCTCTACGGTTTTGGTGGTGCAATTGCCGGAACGGCGATCGGCCAAATCGTCGAGGTGACGATAATGGCCGTGATGCTCTGGCACGCTATGGCGCGCGCACGATCTGCGGCGAGTTGATCCCGCCCACCTGACCACGCTCTGGCCAGCGCAAATCCACGTCGACGCCGATCAGCAGAATGAGGGTTCCGAAGGTGGCATTGGCGGTAAAATAGCTGCTCTCCATGAAATTGTGGGCGAAGAACAACAGGGGAAAAAGTCCGAGATAGATGCCGTAGGGCAGGGCTTGGCGATCCACCTGGGAGTTCGCCAACAGCGAAAACCTGATCATGGCCAGGGATCGGTAGATCCAACGGACCAAGACCGCCATCCCTCCGATCAATCCGATCAGCCCCGTCGTCACCGCAAGGTCGATATAGCCATTGTGGGATTCGTTGGTGTAGGCATCAGGTTTTGCGAACCACTCGTCGGTCTGCAGGCTGGGTTGGACGCCTGGGTCAATGTCCCAGAAGGAGCCAAATCCCAAGCCAGTCCAGGGTCGCTGGGCCCACTGGTTGAGCGAGAACTTCCAGACGTCGGTCCGCATCGTAAACGTCAGGTGGCTGAGTGGACCAAGGGGATCGAGACCTTGAACGGCACACCACGCCAACCAAGCCAGCACACTCGATCCTAGGATCGCCGACCCGGTGACGGCCACCGCTAGCATGGTCAGTCTACGACTGCGGAGATAGACAATCAGGAGAGGCGCAAACATGGCCGCAACCACATAGATCGCTAGACTGGTCTTGGAACGCGACGCCACCAACAGCGCAAAACCCGCAAGCAAGACGCCGATCCAAAACCCCCGACCCAGCGCGGTTTTTTGTGAAACCAGATAGGTGCCGAAGACAATTCCGCAAAACAGCATCACGGCACCCAGTGTATTCTTGTGCGTGTGAATCGCCGCCAAACCTAGCGGCGTGATTGACCGCCCGTGTAGGAACACCCACGAAAACAGGTCGATCCCCACCATGATAGCGCAGGCGATGGCCATGGCCGTATGCATCCGATGACCATTTCGGATACTGAGACTGACAGCGACGCAAATCGCTGTCTGGACGACATAAAGGAACAGCCGCTTGCTAGAGACGCCGGGGTCCAGCGCCCATCTCGTCGTGGCCGCAAACCAAATCAATAGCACGATGAGCGGCCAAAGCCGTCGGACCGTTTCCACCAACAGCGTTCTACGAAACCAGAAAATCGGGACCGAGAGACCAAACAGGCCCAACCAGAAGATTCGGTTGATCGGCGAAACAGGGGCAACCCCGGTGACCGGGTCAAGTACAGCCTCATGATTAAAGGGCTGTTGTCCCACCAGCATGTAGAGCAACATCGCAACCAGGATGGCAGAGCCCCAAAGGCCTAGCCAGTGATCGGCAAAATCCGCGCGCATAGAGCTTCGCTCGGCCTGACCGGCTCGCCACGCCTCCAGGCTCGTCACGCGAACTTCAGCCATGCGAGGTCACCGGGTCATCCCGACGACGCAGGCCAAGACGGATCGCCGCCACGTCGATCAAGCCTAGCCCCAGACCAAACACGCCGCGCACCAGATAGCGACGCCATAGACGTTTGGGTTCGCGCACCAAGCGGTAGAGCCAGACCAATCCGGAATGTTCCATCCAATCTGGCGCTGGGTCAGACTGACCGGTGACCACATTGATCGACGATCCGATGCAAAGCCCCACCCCGGTGGATCGGCCATCGGCGATCAGGTGCTGGCAGAACTTCTCAGACTGGGGTGGTCCCATAGCAACGAAGACGAACCGCGAAGGGTGGTTCGCGACAAATTCTACTGCCGCCGTCACTGCCTCAGCATCATGGATAAAGCCCATGGGCGGGTTATGATGGACGAGGTGAGTTAGCCCAAACTGCCCAACCAACTTGGCGACGACGTCGGGCGTTCCGCCAATAACGCTGATGGGATCGGCAGGTGCGATCACCTGCTTGAACAGGCGATCAACAACATATGCCCCTGGCGCAAATTTCAGATCAATCCCAGCAAGCCAGGCCGCCCGCCCCAAGATTCGGCTGTCATTGGTGCTGATCCAACAGGTTTCCCCACACTCGCGGAACATTTTGTCGCTTCGGCGCAGGTAAGCATGCTCGGCGTTTGGCGTCACAAAGGCCACGAAGGGCGAGTTGGAATCTCGCTCGGCCAGGGCCTCAACCGTCTCATCGACGCTGAGCGGCGTGAACCGCTGGCCCGCAAATCGTACAGGTTTGAATCGGCGGCGATCACTTGAACCGGTTGTCAACGGGTTGGGCATATAGGATTTGTTCCCGGGGCCACTTCTATTCGAGACTCCATGAGCCACACCATCGGTTTACGTCCGGTTCTCGCCGGCGGTCGCAATGTCGTTTTCGAACTCGCGGTTAAGCGGGCCATGGACATTATGGTGTCGGTGGGCCTGCTGCTCGTGCTTAGCCCCTTATTGGCCCTCATCGCCCTGGCGGTAAAGCTGAGCTCGCAGGGATCGGTGCTCTTTACCTGCCATTGGGTGGGTAAGGATGGTCAGGGGTTTTCAGGATGGAAGTTCCGCACCATGGTCGAAAACGCCGACGCGTTGGAGGACCAGCTGCAGATCCAGAACGAGATGAAGGGGCCGGCGTTCAAAATGACCAACGATCCCCGGGTCACACCCATGGGTCGGTTTCTGCGCAAGTTTAGTCTTGATGAGTTGCCACAGCTCTGGAACGTCCTTCGCGGCGAATTGAGTCTAGTGGGACCTCGAGCTCCCCGCGAGCACGAATATGCCAAATTCACGGAGTTTCAGAAACAGAAGCTTGTTGTTCAACCTGGAATTACCTGTCTCTGGCAAGTCGAAGGCCGCCACCGGATCAATGACTATGATCGTTGGGTCGAGCTGGACTTGGATTATATCCGTCGCTGGTCGTTGTGGTTAGACATCCAAATTTTGGCCAAGACGGCCTTGGTGGTGCTGAGGGGAACCGGCGTATGACCCCAAGCATCAGTGTCGTCGTGCTCAGCTACGACAGAGTTCACCTGCTCAAGCGAACCCTGTCTGAGGGCCTGAAACAGGTCATGACTGACGGGCGCACCTTCGAATTCATCGTGGTCGATAATCATCCCCAGATGCTGGCCAGGGCCCTGGTCGAGACGTTAGCGGCTCAGGGCGCACCAATCCGCTATCTATCGGACCCGCGCCGCAACATTTCAATCGTTCGCAACAAAGGTATCGAAGCGGCCCGAGCGCCATTTGTTGCCTTTATAGATGACGACGAGGCCCCTGAGCCAGGTTGGCTTACGGAACTGCACGCCTGCCTCGAGCGCACAGGTGCCGACGCCGCCTTTGGCCCGAAACTACCGTTGTTTGAGGCTGGTCACCCCCCGGCCTGGGACCCTCATGCGTGGCTCTATACCTTAGACTTCCGCCTCCCCGCCGATGCGCCGATTGAGATGTTCGGGCGGTTTCGACGCAAGGGCAAAGGGCTGGGTAGTGGCAATGCCGCGTTCAGGGTCGCCACCTGCTTCGACACAGCTGAGCCCTTCAATGTGGCGTTTGGCGATGCTAATGGCGAAGACACCCAACTGCTGTTTCGCCTAGCCCTATCGGGTAAACGCTTTGTCTGGTGTCCGAGCGCCATCATCAAAGAGTTCATCGAGACTGAGCGCACCGATCCACATTACATGGTCACCCGGATGAAGCGGGGATCGCAGCACTATGCTGCATCACGGATCAATACGAGCGAGACACCGGTCAAAGCCCGCCTGAAAGTCATGGCGCTGGGCTTGGCTCAGCTTTGTGTTCATGCCGGGCTGTTTGTTGTGTCGGGCGAGTGGCTGGGGCAAAGCCGCTTCGATCATCGCATTGGCATGGCCAAAGGGCTGGGAAAGCTAACCTACCGGGCACCGATTGGCTTCATCGAAGAGAAGCCGGCATGAGTAGGATCGAAGTCTCTGTAGTCATAGCGACCTATGATCGCCCCGCACTATTGGCTCAAACCCTAGCCTCCTGCGTGGGTCAACAAAACCGGTCGGGTCAAAACCGCGAAATCGTCATTGTCGATAATCACCCCTCGCAGAGTGGCCGGAAAGTCGTCGAGGCCATGACATCCAGCGCCGCGGTCCCCATCCGCTATGTGGCCGATCCCGTCCGCAACATGTCTGCCCTGCGTAACAGAGGGTTTGCCGAGGCGCGTGGCCGATGGGTGGCGTTTATAGATGACGACGAAGTGGCCGACCACGATTGGCTGGACGAACTGACGGCTGCAGCGCGTGACACGGGTGCCGCCGTGGCTGTTGGTCCGCGCCTGGCGCGCTTTGCCGGTGGCAGACCCCCTGCTTATGACCCAGGAGGCGGCCAGTTTGCACGCGATCTGCACCTGCCAGACCGCAGCTTGATCGATCTGACCGAGCCTGATGGCAAACCCCGCTATGGTTTGGGAACGGGCAATTCGCTGTTCGATGTCACCACATGCTTTCCGAAGAAAACGGCACCTATGCGGCTGGAGTTTGGTGATGCCGGCGGAGAGGATGCAGAGCTTTTTGTTCGGCTGCACCGTCAAGGTCGCAAGATTGTCTGGGCGGCAAAGGCCTTCGTAACTGAGACCGTGCCCCGGCACCGGACCTCTGTTGAGTACCGCTTACTGCGCACCCGCCGTGAGACCCAGCACTATGTCTCGATCTATATGGATGCCGCCGCACAGCCATTCTGGGTCGGGACGGTGCTTATTTTGAAGGGTTTGGTTCAGGTCCTGGCCGGCTTCGGCTTGGCCCTGGTGACCGGTGAATTCGGTTCAAGCCGCAGAATAGCCGGTCGGCTGCTGATGGCCCACGGTCTTGGAAAGCTGACCTGGAAACGACCTGTTGGCTATATTCGTGAGCCATCCTTCCCCTCAAAAGTGTAAATATTCGCCCGAAACGCGAATTCGCGAAAGGTTCCATGCCCATTTCAGGTGAAGGTTCTTTTTTTGCAGCAGCGCCTAATGTAGAGCTTCGCCCGCTTTTGAATTGTAGGTATGCGGGGGTCTACCATGTTGCATCGTTTAGTCGTGGGCGCGAATTCCACCGAGCTTCGGGTCGAGAATGGTATTAGGCTCTATGGTGACGGAGCCACTCTGGCAGACTTTGCACGACTGCATAAGGAAGGGCTCGTCACCGGTTTCACAACTAATCCCAGTCTGATGCGCCGCGCCGGCGTCGCCGACTATGAAGCCTTCGCCAAAGACCTGTTGGCGATCATTCCTGACATGCCGATCTCTTTTGAGGTGATCGCCGACGACTTCGTCGAGATGCAGCGCCAAGCCGAGAAGATCGCCTCGTGGGGCAAGAACGTCTACGTCAAGATTCCGATCACCAACACAAAGCGCGAGTCGAGCTTACCGTTGGTGCGCATCTTGGCCGCCAAGGGCATTAAGTTGAATGTGACGGCGATCCTCACCCTCGAACAGGTCGCCGCAACGGTGGAAGCGCTGGACCCTGAAGTTCCAGCCGTGATCTCCATCTTTGCCGGTCGCATCGCCGATACAGGAATTGATCCCAAGCCGATCATGAAGGCTGCGGTTGCAATGGCTGCGCGTCGGCCCCAGGCCGAGGTGCTCTGGGCCTCAATTCGCGAAGTCTTGAACATCTATGAAGCGCAGGATTGCGGGTGTCAGATCATCACGGCGACCCCTGACTTGCTCAAGAAGCTCGACATGTCTGGCAAGAATCTCGAGGACCTGTCTGCCGAGACCGTGGCTATGTTCGATACCGACGCTCGAGCCGCTGGCTATCAGCTTTAGGCGGCTTGGAAGTTCGTCCATAGTCGGCTGATGACCAAAGCTCTCGTGCTCGCCGCCGGATTGGGTAGTCGCATCCGTGATCTGGCGGGCGGGCTGCCTAAGCCACTGATGGATTTTGGCGGTGCCCCAATCCTAGTCCATAATCTTCGCTGGCTGGCGGCCAGTGGCGTCGATCGCGTGTGGATCAATGTGCACTATGGGGCCAACTTGATCCGTACAGAGATCGGGGACGGCTCTGCCTTTGGTCTGGATATTCAGTATGTCTATGAACCCGAGCTCTTGGGTACGGCCGGGGCCTTAGCCAACATCACCGAAGTCGTCACCGAGACGATGCTGGTGGTTTACGGCGATAGCGTGGTTCGTTTTAACCTTGGCCAACTGCAATCGACTCACCAAACAACCCAGGCCGAGGCTACCGTGGCCCTCTATGATCGCGATCATCATCTGAATACGGGTATTGCCGGAGGGCGAGTCCGCACCGAGCTGGACGGCGCGATCACTGCTTTTGTTGAAGGGCCGGAGGCGGCGCGGTTGTCGAGCCTCGTCAATGCCGGGGTCTATGCCGTGGAACCCTC
>JANPNB010000002.1:0-8464 GCA_031427275.1 Alphaproteobacteria bacterium
CGACCGCTGGCCCGACTGCGCCGGGGAGGGCGTGTTGCCTTACGATTTCAAGGCCGAGTGCCGGCGGCTGGCCGCCACAAGAGCCTGACGCCCCCTTCGCCAGGGTCAAACTCCCCGTTGGCCCTGCGCCCGCAACCGGACACAGGCGGGTACCATCTGTCTGACCCTCACCACTAGAGCCCGTTCCCTTTAGACGGAATCGTCTAAAGGGAGAAACTGGGCTCTAAATCAAATAGTTAAAGCATGTTTGAATCCGATCACCGGTTCCCACTTATCGGAACATGCTCTAGAACCGTAGTCATACAATTTATAGTTCTATTACAATTAGTTAGTGACATATTTACCTGACTCAAAATCCAGTACCGCAAGGTGTGTCGGTTCGAGTCCGACCCGGGGCACCATAGTTCTTTGAGGGTACAGCACCTAGCGGGTGCGGTGATGCCAACCTGTATTCACTGTGGGACGCAGTGATTAGGGATATCGCGTAGTGGCGGAGGTGATGGATAGTTCAGCCGTATATCGCTCAAAATTTACTAAAAACTGATCGATAAATAAGCTGTATATCGATCATGACTTGGAATTGGCAACAGGAGGCTTGGCCTACATTCACTTGGGACCAACGCAAACTTGCCCGAGCGGAGGCCCTCTTTATTGAGGGAGCCGGTGTTGTCATTGGCGCGTCGAAGCACCTAAATGCTGCCGAACGCTACAGCCTCAGCATTGAACTGATGAGCCATGAAGCAGTCGACACCTCTGCCATTGAGGGTGAACCGCTCGATCGCGACAGTGTCCAATCCTCCATCCGCAAACAACTAGGCTTGGATAGCGACTTTCGTCGTGCATCACCCGCCGAAGTGGGCATCGCGGGGGTAATGGTGGATCTCTATGAGCACGCGCCCGCCACGCTCACGGAGGCGACGCTGCATAGCTGGCATCGGCTGGTCACCAATGGGCGGACAGACCTCAAAGATGTCGGGAAATATCGCACCCACTCAGACCCCATGCAGATCGTCTCGGGACCGCTGCACGCACCCAACGTCCATTTTCAAGCGCCGCCGTCCTCACAAGTGTCCAACGAAATGCAGCGTTTCTGGGAATGGCTGGAGTGTAGCGCGCCCAAAGGGTCAGCCCCTCTGCCCGCTGTTACACGCGCCGGCATCGCCCATTTGTGGTTTGAAAGCATTCACCCTTACGAAGACGGCAATGGGCGCATTGGTCGTGCCATCAGCGAAAAGATTCTGGCGCAGGGTCTCGCCACACCGACGATCACCGGCATGGCCGGCACGCTTTTGAAGCACCGCAAGACCTATTACGCACAGCTAAAACGTGCCCATCGCGAACTGGAGATCACTGACTGGCTCCTCTGGTTCGCCGCCAAGACACTGGAAGCGCAACAGCGCACGCTGCATCAAGTCGAATTCATCCTTGAGAAATCGCGTCTGCTGGAGCGCCTTCGTGGCCAACTCAATCCGCGGCAGGAAAAGGCGCTTCTGCGTATGTTCGCGGCAGGACCAGAGGGATTTGTTGGAGGCCTGAGCGCCGCCAACTACATGAAGATCACTGCCGCGCCACCAGCAACGGCCACTCGCGATTTGGCGTCGCTGGTCACGATAGGAGCCTTGACACGCACCGGGGAGAACAAGGCCACTCGCTATCAGCTGAACGTCCCGGCGGACCCATTGCGGTCGTTAGACGTTGCCGACATCGTGTGAGGCGCTCAATCGATCACCGGCGGTAGTGCAAATGTCGTTTATCAACGACACGCCAAGGACTTATGACCGCGCCTACCGCTCCACGCGCTCCAGTGCGCTGGCGGGAATGCCGCCGGACATGACTTTCACGCCCAACAGACGCATCTCGCCACCGGAGAAGCTGATGTCTTCGATGGGGATGCTGCGGTCCTTGCGCAGGCATGCCGCGTCGCCGAGCGTGAGATGCAAGGTCATGTCGTCGGCACCGATGCCGTCTTCCAGGGCCTGGGCGATCGCCCCGCGAAAAGCGGCAACGGATTCAGCGGCGGTTTTAGTGCGTTGCACGCCTGGGGCTTTAGCCATGGTCTAGTTTCCCTTGCCGCGCTTAACCGAAATAGCCGTTTTCACCGATGACCCGCACTTGGCAGGGCCGACCGGCGTCTTGGGCAGCGCGGGCCCGTTTATTGGCATGGGCTTTGATTTCTTCCTTATTGGCTGAGGCTTCGACGATTTCGCCGTCGCATTCTAAGGCCCAGCCCAAAGGATGGCGGACCACAACAAACACGGCACGTTCCAAAGCACGCATAACCATCACGATATTCCCTTTTAAGTCTTGTTGTTTTACTTGCTGCCCTTAGCGCCAGCTGCATCCTGCACGCGCTTTAGGTTGGCAAAGGTCTGGGCATTGGCGTTATCGGCAGGTGCCGCTTTGCTCGCCTTAGGTTTCCGCTTTTCCTTGTTGCCGCGCACTTGTCCCTTAGCCATGTCGGCGTTCTCCGAGTATTTCAGCGAGGTAGAGCATTCGAATTGCTTTCAGGAGCGTCCCAGAAGACGCGCCAAGCACGACAATTCCAAGCCTTCCCGACCGAGTTCGATTTCCTTTAGATGTTCTTAACACAGACAGACGCGCGACGGGGCGGAAACCGACATACGGTGGCAAATCAATTTTTTGAGGCCGCAATGGGAGTTTGCAATGAGTGGCTTGCGATGCCTAACCGAACCGAATCTATTTAAGGGTGACGTGGGGTTTGCTGTAAGATCTGTCTGAATGAACACGTCTACCAACACGCCCGAGAATGACACCATTCCCTACCGGCATATTGCGCGGAGGTCTGGAGAACTTTATCTCGAAACGGCGGAAATCCTCACAAAGTCGCTCAACATCGATTTGGTGACGGGGATCGTATTTCTGACGATCAGTCGGCTCAATCTTGTTCAGTTTTTGCGCGATCAGGACCTAGCCAGAAAGTATGCTGGATTAGACCAATTGCCTCCGGACAGCTCACGCGAGCCGATCAGCGTCTATAGCGTTGCCCGTCAAATCGCGTTGCCTTACGAAACCGTGCGGCGCCATGCCAACAAGTTGGTCAAGCTCGGGCTATGTTCGCGCGTCGACGGTGGTGGATTGATCATCAGCCGCACATTCCTGGAGAGTGAACTCGCCGCATCCATGAGCGAGCGTACGCTTGAAATTATTACGGCCTTCGTCAGGAATGTAGGTGCAGTCGGCCTAAGCTTCCCGTCTACTGGCCCGCGGCCAACCGATGTGCGTCATCATGTGGGCCGATTGAATATGAAGCACTTTTTGACCATTACTGAACACCTGTCCAAGGGAATGAACCTCGACCTGTTGGCAGGATTGGTGCTGATGGCGGTTATCACGGCCAATACCCGACAGATTCGTGAGAACCAGAAGCTGTCTCTTGAGTTCGGCATGATGGATAACGTTCCGCCCGATAGCTTACGCCAGCCCGTAAGCGTCTATGCGATAGCGAAAACTTTGCGACTGCCCTATGAAACGACCAGACGATACATCGCGTCGCTGACTGAGGCTGGGTTTTGCAAACGGGTGCCCGGCGGCGGCATCGTCGCGCCGAGTGAGGCTCAGTTGCTGCCCGGCTTCCCGGCAATGATGGAGTCAAATAAGCTGGTTGTCGTCAACCTGTTGCAGGATCTGGCGGCAGTCGGCGTTACAGCGGCAACCTAGCCGCCCCGCGCTCCTGAACACGTCGCCAGTCCCGCTCAGGCCTGAGACGAAAACCGCGAACCCACAGACGGCGGATACGAATCTCGCTAGAGCCCATTCCCTTCAGACGGAACAGTCTGAAGGAGTAACTGGGGACGGTGTAATTGTCTATGCCAGCATTGCAATCTCAAGATGAAGACTTTGTCCCTCGACAAGTTGCTCGACTGGCGGGCGGACATTATTTGAATTGCGCGCAAATCCTGACGGAAACGACGAAACTGGACTTAATGACCGCAGTCGTTCTGGTGGCGATAAGCCGGCTCAATGTCGACCAGATCCTGCAAGATCCGGTTGAGGCCGCCCTCTACGCCGGACCCGGTCAGGCCCCTTCGGCTGAGGCGCGCTTCGCTGTCAGCGCCTATGCCGTATCGCGCGAACTCTCAATGCCCTACGAGACCGTTCGCCGCCATGTCGGCAAGCTGGTCAAGCTGGGCTACTGCGCGCGAATGGACGGAGGCGGGCTCATCCTGACCCGCACTCTACTCGACAGTCCGATAATCGCGGCGTTGATCGACCGCGCTGTGGATATCGTCCTGAAGTATGTTCAGACACTCGGCACCTACGGTGTCAGCATTGGCCCGAAAGTGGCCCACCCGGGCGACATCCGCAATCACATAGCGCGACTAAACGTCGTACATTTCCTCGGTCTCACGCGCACGCTCGCGTCCAACATGAACCTAGAACTGATTTGTGGGTTGGTGATGATGGCCATACTGACAGCCAATACCAAAGCATTTCGCGAACTTGAAAAGCTGACGAGCGACCTGGGGTCAATGAAAGTCGTACCGCAAGACGCGGCCCGCGAACCGATCAGCGTCTATGCCTTGGCTAAGAGCTTAAGCATGCCTTACGAGACGACTCGTCGGCATGTGGGTACCCTGATCGAGAGGGGCTTTTGCGTGCGCGCTGAAGGCGGCGGCGTTTTGGTACCTGGCAGTGTGCAGTTGGAGACTAGCTTTGTCGGTCTTGTTCGGGCCAATAGTCGGGACACAGAGACATTTTTGACGGCATTGGCCGCTGTGGGCATTTCGTCAATCCCATATGAGGCTTGACATTCTAGAGCGGTCCTTGTGAGCGAAAACCATTCTCAGACCCAAAATCCGGGGCTCGGAATCGCCCTGCGCGTCGCGGCGATGTTCTGCATGGCCGGGTTGGCCGCCCTGGTGAAATGGTGTTCAGCTAAGGGTGTCCCGGTGCTGGAGATCATTTTTTTCCGCAACGCCTTCGCCTTCGTTCCCGTGCTGCTCTACATCTGGAAGACCAGTGGTTTTGGGGTGTTGAAAACCCGACGCCCGGTTGGCCATCTCATGCGCTCTAGCGTGGGTCTAGTGGCGATGGTCTGCGGTTTTACAGCCGTCAGTATGTTGCCGCTCACCCAATCGACCGCGATCTCATTCTCATCGCCCTTGTTTATGACGGCGCTCTCGGCGCTGATCTTGCATGAACCCGTTGGCCGTCATCGCTGGGCCGCCGTGTTGTTGGGCTTTATCGGTGTTGTGATCATGGTCCATCCTGATCCCAGCCACTTTGCGGGCGCCGGGGTAATCTTTGGTCTGGTCAGCGCGCTAGGTGTGGCGGGTGCTATGATTGCCATCCGCGAGCTTGGGGCGACCGAACCTGGCCCCACAATCGTGTTCTACTTCACCTTGGCCGGGGCTGTTGTTGGCTTGGCCAGCCTGCCGTTCGGATGGGTAATGCCCGACCTTCAGACGCTGATCCTCTTGATCTGCATCGGGTTGCTGGGTGGGATAGGGCAGCTGTTGCTGACCGAGGCCCTGCGCCGCGCAACCGTGGCCGTGATCGCTCCGTTTGACTATACGCAGCTGGTTTGGGCCAGTCTGATCGGGTTTTTTGTCTGGCAGGAAACACCCCAGGCGCTCACCTGGCTTGGAGCCCTGGTGGTAGCTGCCAGTGGGATATATATTTTGTGGCGCGAGACGCGGCGCTTCCGTCCCGAAGGCTTGATTTGACAGGTTTCGATTGTTGGCGGAATCGTTAGCTAGCAACTGATGGAGATCAGCAATGTTGGCGAAATCGATAGGCGTTGGCGCGGTGGCGCTTTTGATGACCGTCGCTGGCCAAGGTCACACGGCCGTCACCGTGATCGGCGGCGGGTTGGCGCAGGCGTGCTCTAAGGCGGCGCTGGCTGGGGAGACAGACTTCAAATTTCAGAAAGTCTGTACCCAGGCTCTTGAGACCGAGTTTTTGGTGTCACGCGACCGCGCGGGGACGTTCATCAATCGCGGCGTCTTAAAACTGCGCCTGGGCAGCTACACCGATGCCAGTCGGGATTTCGATCAAGCCGTTCGCCTAAAGCCCGACATGGGAGAGGCCTATGTCAATCGCGGCGCGGCGGCCATTGGCCAACGTCGGTTTGCCGATAGTTTGCCCGACCTCAATCATGCCCTGGAGCTTGGGGTGCAAGAGCCTGCCAAGGCCTACTACAATCGCGCCCTGGCCCATGAGGGTCTCGACGACCTGAAGTCGGCATACTTCGACTATCAGAAGGCCGTGGAATTGATGCCCGACTGGGATGCACCTAAAACGCAGTTGGTCAGATTCACCGTCACTCAGCGCTGACAAGGGCCACGTTCCGCCGCATAGTCATTTTGGGTTAGCAGGAGAGCAAGTCCATGCGTTGGGATCGCGGAGAGCGAGGCGGCAATATTGAAGACCGCCGAGGCATTCATCCGGTCGCCGCGGGCGGCATTGGCATCGGTGGTCTGGTGGTCGCGGCCATCGGCTATTTTGTCTTCGGCATTAGCCCAGAGCAGACCCTAAAAATCGTCAACCAAGCCGGTGGCCAAGAGCAGGTGCAACAGGATGGCGCGCGTGGGACGCCTCAGGACCGCGACGCCCAATTCGTTGACGTCATCGAACAGTCGACGACCGATGTTTGGAGCGCTGTCTTCCAGAAAGCCGGACGCCAGTACCAACGCCCGGCTGGTGTAGTGATCTATGATCAGGCCACGGGCACAGGCTGTGGGATGGGCCAGTCCGCCATGGGGCCGTTCTATTGCCCGCAAGATCAGAAGGTCTATCTGGATCTCGCCTTCTGGCAGGAATTGTCTGGGCGGTTCGGGGCTGGAGGCGAAGCGGCGCGAGCCTATGTGATCGCCCACGAAATCGGCCATCATGTGCAGCAACTGACCGGTCAATCGGAGCAGGCTCAGCGCATGGGCACGCGAGGCGCTGAGTCAGGTTCGGTGCGTTTGGAACTTCAGGCTGATTGCTATGCCGGGGTCTGGGTGGCCCATGCGGCAGAAATGTCGAACGGCAATATCGCGCTAGACCCCAAGGATGTGGAAGATGGGCTAAGAGCCGCCTCGGCGGTCGGCGACGACACTTTGCAGAAGCAGACCCAAGGCCGTGTCATGCCCGACGCCTTTACCCACGGCACGAGTGCCCAACGCATGCGCTGGTTCAGGGCTGGCGTGGAAAGCGGCGATCCGGGTTCGTGCAACACGTTCAAGGCCGCCCAGCTCTAGGACTGTTACCCCTCCAAGGCCGGTACGGGTTCCATCCCCAAGCACACCGCGACGCAGCGGCGCGCTAAAAGATCGCCCGGATCGATCATGGGTTGGCGGAACTCGGCCACATCTATGACCATGGGGGCCTCAGTGCAGCCCAGGATGACCGTCTCGGCACCGTCGGCCAGCAGCACGTGTATGAGGTCTGCCATGCCGCTGCGGACCTCTGAACCTTTGTCGCCGCCCTTGATCCTGAGGATCAGGTCCATCAGAGTTTTTTGATCAGACGCGGGCAGGGAAATTAGGCCCATGCCCTGCGCGGCGAGGTACTCGTGATAAAGCTTCACCCCTGGCTTGGCGGCCAAAACCCCAGCCCGCCTAGCCCCAGTGTGACGGGCAGCTTGAGACGCTGTGGCTATCATATCGATAAGCGGCAGGCCCGATGACCGACTGATCAGGTCTGCATAGGCGTGGGCGCTATTGCAGGCGATGGCCAAGACCTCAGCCCCCGCGCCCCGCAGGGCACCCGCCATCTCCGCCAAAACCGGGCCGGGCTTGTTGAAGGGATTGCTAGGGCTGGGCACGTGCGGGTTGATATCGACGATCACCCGGATGTGGTCTTGGTCCTTCTGGGCTGGTGTATGGGCCTGAAGTTTGCTCAAAAAATCCAAGGTGGCGGCAGGCCCCATGCCGCCCAAAACGCCCAACACCTTGCTCATCGCAATTCCCCTAACTCACCTCAGGCCTACTACAGGCGAGCGGCGATTGGCTAGAGCATGTTCCGATAAGTGGGAACCGCTGGTAGGACGAATGCATGCTCTAACTCTTTGAATTAGAGCCCAGTTTCTCACTTCAAACTGTTCCGTCTGAAGGGAACGGCCACCAAATATGAGCAAGCGGTGCCTGAACAAGCTTCATCGAATTAAATAGTTGAGTAGTTGGATAGTTAAGTAGTTAGGTAGTTGGGATGCGCCACTATCAAACCGCTCCGCGAGATTAAAAACTACCTAACTAAAAAACTAATAAACTAATAAACTACCAAACTAAAAAAGGAAATCCTATGTTCGCAGAATTTGGATATGGCGTTTTAGTGGTAACTTTTCTGGTCGCGTTCTACAGCGCGATTGCGGCGGTCTATGGCGCGAAAAACAAATCCGCTTCTTTAGTAGAAAGCGCGCGTCGCGCCATGCTGTTGACCTTCCCGCTTATTACTATCGCGTCCGCGTCTTTGATCTATCTGTTGGTTAACAACCATTACGAAGTTTCCTTCGTTTATG
>JANPNB010000003.1:0-4258 GCA_031427275.1 Alphaproteobacteria bacterium
ATCGGTAAGCTCGGTGGGTGGGACGGCTACCCCAGGTCACGACCTCCAGGGCCCATCACCATGCGCCACGGCTTGAACTACTTCCTCGCCATCGCAAAGGGATGGAGCCTCAGAGCCGGAGATGTGTGAATCGCCTAGCCATTCATGGGGGAAACGTCACAAGATGCCGCAGGCAGCGCGTGACAATGGGGGTACGAATCTGAAGTCCTGAGCGCTTCAGATACGCACCCCCATCGACCCTCCAGCGAAAACGCTGTCGGCCTAGGCCGCAAGCACCTGCGCCCCCACCGCCCCAATCACCGCCGCGCCGTACCGCGCAAGCTTACTCTCGCCCACGCCGGATATAGCGGAGAGCGCGGCGTTTGAACCCGGCTTCATCAAGGCGATCTCTGCCAGAGTGCGATCCGAAAAGATCACATAGGGCGGCACATGTTGGCGCTTTGCCTCGCCGCTGCGCCAGGCCCGGAGCGCTTCGAACAACACCTGATCATGGGGCCCGACCGCGACGCCGTCCTTGCCGCGTTTGCGAGAGCGAATAACTTTGCCTCCACCGGTGTCACCCTCCAACCCCTGCCTTAAGCCCACCTTCCGCTCGCCGCGATAGACAGCCCGCACACCGTCCGCGTCGCCCAGCCCGATCAGCGGTCGCCCGTCGTTAGGATCTTCGCGCAACAGGCCGTCGAACAACAGCTGGTCGATCAGGTCGCGCCAGCCGGTGGCGCTAAATTCCTTCCCGACCCCGAAGGTCGAGAGCCCAGCCTCGAACTCTGACGGATCCTTGGTCTTGCCCAGCAGGTGTTCCACCAAACGGCCCCGCCCAAATCGCCCACCCATCCGGTGCGCCGCCGACAGCGCCTTCTGCGCGGCCAGAGTCGCGTCTACGCTGGCCACGCCACCCAGACAGACGTCGCACTGGCCGCAGACCTCAACGCCTTCTTCGCCGAAATAGCGCCGCACACCGGCCGCCCGGCAACTGGTGCCGTCCAGCATGGCATAGAGCTGGCGCACCTTGCGCGCCTGCACCGACTTGACCTCATCGCTGACGTCACGGCTATCCAACCGCCGATAGGCCCAGGCCATGTCCGATGCGCCATAGAGCGTAATCCCCTCGGCGGGATCACCGTCGCGACCGGCCCGTCCGATCTCCTGCCAATAGGCCTCAATGGCAGCGGGTGGATCGGCATGGATCACAAAGCGCACGTCGGGCTTATCGACCCCCATGCCAAAGGCGATGGTCGCCACCATGATCGCCGCGTCAGCCTCCAGGAATTGCTCCAGCCGCCGGGCCCGCACATCCTTATCCAGCCCTGCGTGATAGGCCAGGGCCGGAGCACCAGCCTCGCGCAGCGCCGCCGCCAGCTTATCGACCCCATCACGAGACCCGGCATAGACCACGCCCGAAACCCCAGGCCGCGCCGCCACCAGCTCCAGCACCCGTTTATGGCCTGCCCCCCGCTTGCGCTCCGCCGACAGGGCCAGCTCAGGCCGCGCGAAACTGGCCACGAATTCGGCGCTGTCCTCCAGCCGCAATTCGCTGCGAATATCCTCTCGCGTGCGGTCATCGGCGGTCGCCGTCACTGCCAGGCGCGGCACACCCGGAAAGGCCTGTGCCAACCGTCCTAGCATCCGATATTCGGGCCGGAAATCATGGCCCCATTGGCTGACGCAGTGGGCCTCATCAATGGCGATCAGCGCCAGTGGCGTGCGCTGCAGGCGCGCCATCATGGCCGGTGCCATGAGCCCTTCCGGCGAGATGTAGAGCAGGTCCAATGTGCCCGCCTCGATCTTCTCCCAAGTTTCCATCCGCTCCCAGTCGGCACCGGTAGAATCCAGCCGCGCCGCCGACACACCGGCCTGCTGCAACCCGGCCACCTGATCGGCCATCAACGCGATCAGCGGCGACACCACCAGCCCCAAGCCCGGTCGCATCATCGCCGGTATCTGATAGCAAACGCTCTTGCCCCCACCGGTCGGCAGCACCGCCAGAGCGCTGCGCCCCGCCAATATCTCAGTGATCACCTCAGCCTGCCGACCCCGGAACTCAGCATGTCCAAAAGTCCGACGCAGGATCTCCCGCGCCGCGTCGAGATCGGGATGCGCAAGCGGCGCTCCGGTCACATTCCGTTTCGCGGACTGGGTTGGCATGGAGAGCTTATGGCGTGCGTCGGGTGCGGCGCGAAGTCAAAAGTCACCGAGCAAGCCGGTCTTGAGCGGTATATCGGATTAGAGCGCCGCCAACAGATCGACGAGTCCGCGCACGCCGATGGCCTCAACCTCTTCGCTAACCGCGTAATGCGCATCTCCTGAGTAGACGATGAATGAACGCGCGGGGTTCAGATCCTCACGGGCCTGATGAAATCCACGAGTCGCGCGCGCCGCCACACCGCTCTTGATCTCGATGGCCCAAAGACCATGGCCCGGGATTTCGAGGACAAGGTCAATCTCGGCGCCGACGGTCGTGCGATAGAAGCTGGCGTGGGTGCGATCCGGGACGGCGGCCAACAGGTTTTCGATGACGAACCCCTCCCAACTGGCCCCCACCACCGGATGCCCGGCAAGGTCGTTCAGGTCCATTATGTTGAGCAGGGCATGGGCAATGCCGCTATCGCGCACGTAGACCTTGGGCGATTTGACCATCCGCTTTCCGCCATTGCCATGGAACGGTTGAAGACGGCGAACCAGCAACAGATCAGCTAGTAGGTCGATATACCGGGTGATCGATTGCGCGCTGGTGGACAAGGCTGTCGCCAGTCTCGAGGCATTGAGCAAGGTGGCTTGGTTGTGGGCCAGCATGGTCCATAGACGCCCCAAGGTCTCAGCGGGCATGCGTGGACCAAACTGCGGAATGTCTCGCTCTAGATAGGTACGGATAAAGTCCTTGCGCAGGCTAAGGCTCTGCGCGTCACTCGCGGCGAGATAGCTGTCGGGAAACCCGCCACGCACCCAAAGCCGCAGCAGGTCGTCCTCCGTCTTCACCGCCTCGCGGACATCCAGCGGCCCCATATCGACGTAGGATATCCGACCAGCAAGGCTTTCACCGGATTGCCGCAACAGGTCTATTGAGGCGGAACCCAAGATCAGGAAACGACCCGTCCTCCGACCCTCCCGGCGGCCCTGGTCGATCAGCCCGCGTAGGGTTTGAAATATTTCCGGTGCTCGGTAGACCTCATCGAGCACCACCAGCTGGTCCTGATGGGCTCGTAGGAACTGCGCCGCGTTCACTAGCTTGTCGCGATCTTCCACGGACTCAAGGTCCAGATAGAGCGATGGCGTAGTATCGGCTATGGTCAGCGCAAGCGTGGTCTTGCCCACCTGGCGCGGGCCTATCAGCCCCACAGCCGCCTGACGGTTCAAGGCTTCCTGTACCGCTACCAATGCGCGCCGGGGTATCATCCTTGTATATTGTCCATCTGTTGGACAATATACAAGGATAAATGCGCGCGCGGACTCGGTCTGTGACAACTCTGTCAGGCGGCCTGCAGAGCGTCCCGGGCTTCTTGCGGCAGATGGGCGATGACGCGGAGATAGGCGCTGGCGGTGGCGTCGGGCTGGCGCCGACCCTGTTCCCAGCCCTTCAAGGTGGCCAGTGGAATCCGATAGGCGCGCGCAAAGGCGGTTTGCGACAGCCCCAGTTGCTCGCGGATCGCGCGGACATCGGGCACGTTGACCACATGCTCGCGCATCACCGCGCCCTTGCCCTGCGCATGGGCGGCGGCCTCTTCCATCGCCGCGATTAAGTCGCCTCCGAATGTCGTTGCCATCGCTTCGTCCTTCATACTTGCACGAGTGAGCATGCCGGATGTCTATGCGTCAATGACGCCCAAATTACGAGTGGCGATACCCGAGCTGTCATCCTGCATGGAACGGCGATCCTTGCAGGGCGCAACTCCGATCTCCCCCAGCATACCAAGCGTTCATCAACCCTGGCACCTCGACTCATTGAATAGAACAATATAAGAACATGTTGTAGGCAAGCGATCCCAGTCCAACATATTATTGTGGATACAACAATTCTGTGATAGTTGCCTTTGATCAAGCGAATCGCGATGCGACCCTAGCTGAGCGTGGGTTGGATTTCGCCGACGCGGCGGCGGTGTTTGCAGGCCTGACCTTCGATTGGCGCGATGAGCGTGCCGACTATGGTGAGGTGCGCTGGATCACCGTTGGTCATCTGACGGGGCGCAAGGTGGTTGTAGTCTGGACGGCGCGCGGCGGAGGCCGCCACGTCATTTCAATGAGGAAAGCCAATGACCGAGAG
>JANPNB010000004.1:0-5929 GCA_031427275.1 Alphaproteobacteria bacterium
TTGCGCGGGCGAAGCCCAGGCGGGCTATCCTGACCAATCTGCACATTGATTTGGATTTTGAGGCCCTGAAAGCGAAGTTACCCGCGGGGGTTGAACCGGCGTTTGATGGGTTGCGTTTTACGCACGAAATCTACGGTTAAGGGGCGTGACTCGACAAATTCTTCGACTGGGGTTTTTGGCTTCGCGCAATGGCACGAGCTTTCGGGAAATAGTGAGGGCGATTACTGCCGGTGAACTAGCGGCCGAGCCCCTGCTGCTGGTCAGCAATAACCGGAGCGCCGAGGCGCTAACTTTCGCGGCCGAGCATGCCGTCTCGACCTGCCACATTCCGACGAAGGACGACCCTGAAGCGGCTGATCACGAGCTGGCACGGGTAATGAGCGAAGCTGGGGTCGAGGTGATCGTGCTGTCAGGCTATCTGCGGCATCTGGGGCCGGTGACTTTGGGGCGCTATTGCAATCGCATCATCAATATCCATCCCAGCCTGCTGCCAGACTTCGGCGGGGAGGGGATGTATGGTCGCCGGGTGCACGACGCGGTGATTGCAGCCGGTGCCAAGCATAGTGGCGCAACCGTCCATCTGGTGGATGAGGTCTATGATCGCGGGGCGATCTTGGCTCAGCGGGCCATCGAACTTGATCCAAGCGAAACTGTGGAAAGCCTAGAGGCACGGGTCACAGCTCTTGAACCGGAGCTGTTCGTCGAAACGCTACGGCAGATAGCGTCGGGTGATTTAGTTCTGCCGCCCTGACTAGACTCTTGCCGGGATTGGCAAAGCACTTCGGGCGGCGCTGGCCCGCTTAGCTCCACGGACGATTTCTTTCTTCAGATCAGCAACATAGAGGCCGAAATCTACCTGGATCGTGTGGCGTTCATAGCCGGTGGCGAATAGCAGGACATCGACATCCTCAACGCTGTCGTCCTCGAAGCGAATTCGCTTACCTTCCAGAGACTTGATGGCAGGTTTGAACTTGACGTCCCCGCAGCCGGCGCGGGTTAGGAATTCACCGGAGACTGAGGGGTGGGCCTCGAGGGGCTCGTGGTCCGGCTTGGGCAGGCCGTAGTTTTCCATGGCCCCGATAGATTTCTTAATGCCAGAGCGGGCGAGGGACAGACCCAGCTTGCGCGGCATCCAGCCCGGCACCCAGGGGGAAGTCGATCCTGAATTAGACCAGACGGGAGGGGTGCTGACGATGGGTTGACGAAGCTCAATATTACCGTCTTGATTGCATTTCGGCAGATCTGCGGGTGAGGGCGGTATGGCGACGACCAAGGCGAAGGCGGCTGGCGACAAGGTCAAAGATGAACGCATAGCCGTGATCTTTGTACACGGGCAGGGCGAGCAAACCCCGATGTTCGATGTCATGGAGTTGGCGGAGTCAGTCTGGCGGACCGATCCTCGCGCACAGCCTGATCCTGATGGCGGACTTGCCGAGATTTATAGCACGCCGGTGGCGAGCAGTGAGAAGACCGATCAGAGGCGGATTGCAACTTTGAAAGCGGCAGGTCGCCGGGTCGATTTCTATCAGTTCTATTGGGCAGACTTGATGGAGGGGAACCGCTTCACCCATCTTTGGGGCTGGTTCACCCGTCTGATGAAGCGCAACCCCGATGAGATACCAACCAAGATCTGGCCGATCCGTCAGGCGACCATGTTCATCGCCTTGGCGATAGGCGTTTGGGCAACAGCTTTGGGTCTGCTGAGTTCAGTGCGACTGGGGGTTTTTGCGACCAGCTACGGAATTTGGGCTGTCGCGCTAGGCCTTGTGTTTGGTCTTTCGAGCGCCCGTTCCGACCAGAACTCCAAGCGCTTTCTAATTCTCTTTGTTGTGACACTGGCTGGATTGCTTAGCCTGATTGTCTGGAGCTTACTGGACTACCAAGAGCACCTGAAATCGCTAGCTCTATTCGCGGGCTGCGCGGTTTTAACGGTTGGACTCTATCTGCAGGCTAAAGCCCCACCGGGTGCGTGGCCCGGCAACGGATCGGTCGTGTTCAAGTCTTGGCTCTTTTGGGCGGCGATAGCTGTTTTCATGCTGGTTGGGTCGGTCGGACTGTTGGTCTCAGCTGGCAAGGTATTTGAAGTGAGCAAGGCATCGCCAGGCGTTTGGTTGGCCTTCGTGTTGATCGTGACAACCGGCTATCTCGCGCCCCAATTGCTTTTTGAGAGCCGTCGAGCCGTCGTTTTCAGCCTCGGTTTGCCGCTCGCCGTGATCGCTCTGGGTGCCACCCTTTTGCCTACCGGTCCGCAGGGCCTGGCTATAGAAGTCCCGAGTTGGATACTTGATAGTGGAGTTCAGGGTTTCGCTTTTCTTGGAAGTGTGGCCGGGGTCATAGTCCTAATTGCTCTCGGCTGGTTGCTCAGCAAGACCTTCCTGGTGCCGGTCATGGCAGATTCCGCGCGGATGTTCTCAAATTCTCCGGTGAATATACCCAATCAAAACAAGATCAGAGCGCGAGGACTTGAACTGTTGAGGGATCTGCATGATCCCAGTCGAAGCGAGAAGCGACGTTATGATCGCATTGTGATCCTTGCTCACAGCCTCGGTACGGTCGTGGCTTACCGTTTGATCAGCCACTATTGGGGCGCGGTATATGAACAGATCAGTGGCCATCCTGAAGCCCAAGCTGTTGAGGATGCCGCAGAAACCAATGACCCAAAGGCCCTGCGCGAAGCGGTGCGGCGCTACGGCGATGCTGTGGCTAAGTCGAACGCAGGTGTCAGCCCGTGGAAGATCACGGACTTCGTGACCATTGGTAGCCCCTTGACCTATGGCGCGTTGCTTATGGAGGAATCGAACGCTGAATTCATCAAACAACGTGATGGGTTGAAGCGTTATCCTACCGCACCGCCACAGGCGCTAGACCCCCGGCTTGACCCGCTGAAATTGTTCAAACGCTTCAATCGACCTCATCATGCCTCGCTGTTCGCCGCCACCTGTTGGACCAATCTCTATTTCCCACCCAAGGGTTTGGCAGAGGGTGATTTGGTCGGCGGGCCGCTGGGGATCGATTTGGGATCTCTCGGCTATGGAAGAGGTGTGTTGGATGTAAATCTCGGCCATGACGCCTCGGTAAGCGGCTTCACGCATGGGGAATACTGGCGTTGGCCGAATGGGGCCGAGCATAGACTATTGCCGGGGAATGGTACGCCTGGGGCTGAGAGTGGTCCGTTCGTGGTGCCGCACGTTGCGGCAATCCGGGACGCTTTGTGTCTGTTTGGCGACTATGATGCCGCCTGTAGCCGATTATTGGACCCAGTTGGCAGTTATCCCAATTCTAATTTCCGATAATGTTAATTAGACGACATTATATTGTAACGGCAAAATGCAAATGTCAGTACCGAGCAAATTAGACGTGTCAGTCTCCCCGGCTGTTATCCGGTTCCTGGGAGACGACCTTCATGGCGGTGCGTATCATGAGCGATGGCGAGCTAACAAAGTTCGAGACTTTGCGAGACGTGGACCAAGATCGACTACCAGTCCGGGCCGCCGCGCAGGTCCTGGGGCTGACGGAGCGCCAAGTTTGGCGATTGCTGAAGTCTTATCGGCTGAGCGGTGCCGACGGGCTGATCTCCAAGAAACGTGGCCGCGTGAGCAATCGCAAAACGCCTAACGATGTGCGTTTGGCGGCTATGGCCATCGTCAAGGCGCGCTACGCTGACTTCGGTCCGACCTTGGCTGCTGAGAAGCTGCGCGAGCAGCATGATCTCACCATTTCTCGCGAGACCCTGCGTAGCTGGATGATCACCGACGGCCTATGGCAAGATCGCAAGAAGCGCCGTGGTCGGGTCTATCAGCCCCGATATCGGCGCGATTGCGTCGGCGAGCTGATTCAGATCGACGGCTCTGAGCACCGCTGGTTCGAGGATCGCGGGCCAATGTGCACCCTGCTCGTCTACATCGACGACGCCACCAGCCGTTTGATGCACTTGCGGTTCGTCGAGACAGAGTCGACCTTTTCCTATTTCGCAGCGACCCAGGATTACTTGGCGTCCCACGGCAAGCCGGTGGCCTTCTACAGCGACAAGCACTCGGTGTTTCGGGTCAACAAGGCTGGCGGTGTTGCGACAGACGGTATGACCCAGTTCGGCCGCGCCCTGCACGCTTTGAACATTGAGATCATCTGCGCCAACTCCAGCCAGGCCAAGGGCCGCGTCGAGCGGGCCAACAAGACCCTGCAAGATCGGTTGGTTAAGGAGATGCGTCTGGCTGACATCAGCAGCATCGACGCTGGCAACGCATTCCTGCCGGGCTTCATCGCCGACTTTAACGGCCGCTTTGCCAAGCCACCTGCGAACTCTAAGGACCTGCACCGCCCCATGTCGTCACGCGATACCTTGGAAGATGCCTTCACTTGGCGAGTGGAGCGCACGCTCTCCCAGGCGCTGACGCTGCAGTATGACAAAGTGATGTTCATCCTTGATCCGACCGAGGAAGCTCAGGACGCGATCGGCAAGCGCGTCACCATCGTCGACTTCCCTGACGGTCGCCTCGCTGTGCGCTATAAGGGCACCGACCTCCCCTACCGGACCTTCGACAAGATCCGTCATGTGAACCAGGCCGCCGTGGTCGAGAACAAGCGCCTGGGACCACTGCTGGAAATGATCCGACAAAACCAGCTCCTACAGGAACCTGAGACGCGCAGCCGCAAGGCTCCCAAGCGGCGCGATCAGACTGGCCACATGTTCACGGTCGGCTAGCCTACGTGCCTCGCAAGCCTAACGGCTCGCTCGGAAAACAAAGACGAAGCTGGACGGTCTGCGCAACGGTCGGCGGTCGGGCTCTGCGCGATCTGAGGGCTACGCGCCCGCCCGCCACCCGACCCAGACGCCGGTGACTGACATTTCTATCCGGCAGGTTCCGCGACATCTCTATCCGGCGTAGACACGAGGTTGCCACGCAGATCGTCCCACAGGTCGACAAACTCCGCCGGGATCTGGTCCTCGCTCTTGTGGTGCTGGACCGCGATCGCCAGCGGGCCGGGGACACCGGCAGGGCGATGGATGAGGTTGTCCCGCAGGGTCTGCCAAATGAGCCAGTCGAAACAGATCGGCAGGCCATCGGCCTTTCGCTTGGGCTCGGCATCCACGGGGACGACGAAATTGGAGCCGCGCCTCACCAGAGCCTTCACCAGCTCAACGACAAACTCACGCGCCAGCTTGACGTCTTCCCCTGTGGCGACAGCCACGTCCTCGACAATGCTGCCGGCGATGTGGATTCGCTGACCGAGAAGCGGGGATCGGGCCATCAGCGATCCTCCATCACCGGCGAGGCCTTGAGCGTGGTCGCCACCGTGTGCAGGTGCTCAAACCGAAGGGCGCTGTCGGGATAAGCCTTGGCCAGGGCTGCGGGATAAAGACGTGTCCTGATATCGGAATAGGTCCAGCCCGGCTGGCCAGCCCGCGGACCCGTCGCGGTCACCAATTGGCCGATCTGGGCGGGGCTGAGAGACAAGGCGTCCAGGTCCATCGACAGGAGCTGGCGGCGCTCTTCATCCGATGGCCTGCGGAATTCCTCCATGATCGCGGCGCGGCGCTGCAAGGCAGCGTCGACGACCGACAAACGGTTGGTGCACAGAAAGACCACGATACGACCGCCGTATTGGCGAAGGTCATCGACGCATTGGATCAGCGTGTTTACCGCCACCTTATCCTCGTGGTGGCTGTGCTGCTGCGACCGCGCGGCCGCCAGGCTGTCCCCCTCGTCGATGATCAGGATGGCTCGGCGGTGCTTGCCGGCCGACGCCACCACCTTCTTGAACGCTTCCGCGATTAGGGTGCCCATCTCGCCGACCATGCCGCTGCCGCGGACCCGGTTGCTGAGCTTGAAGAGGATCGAGTCTTCGCTTCGCGCTTCGGCCACAAGCCGATTGGCCATACATTCCGCCATGGCCGTCTTGCCGGTGCCGACGTCGCCGTGGAAGATCA
>JANPNB010000005.1:0-16179 GCA_031427275.1 Alphaproteobacteria bacterium
CAAGGACGCCCTGTGCGCAACCCTGGCCAAGAGCGCCGAGGAGGTTGACCGGTTCGACCGGGTGTTCGACACCTTCTTCACTCGCAAAGCGTTCGAGGCCGCGCCGCCCGCCGACGGCGACCCGATGGAGGGCCTGCCAGACGAGGCGGAACAATCCTCCCTGGCCCGCATGTTGCTGGAAGGCGATGCCATGGGTCTGGCCCAGGCCATGGAGGAGGCCGCCGAGCGGGCCCAGATCTCGCAGATCAGGCTATCGACGCAGCGCTCGCGCCTGACCCGCAAGCTGTTGGAAGAAATGGGATTGGCCGAGATCGAAGCGATCATCGCCAAGGCCCGCAAGCTGGACGGCGATGCTGGCCCCGCCGCCGCCGAACGGCTGGACGCCGCCCGCAAGGCGCTGGCCAAGGAGGCCTCAGCCTATGTGGAACGCCAGCACGAGCTCTATGCCGCCGAGAGTGGGCGGAACCTGCGCGAAGAGCTGCTGGCTCGTAAGGCGTTGAACTCTGACGGTGGGATTGATCCGGTGGATCAGGCGATGATGCAGGCCCTGGTCAAGCGCATGGCCAAGCGGTTGGCCGACCGTTATTCCCGCCGCCGCCGCGCCGCCTGGACCGGACACCTGGATGTCAGCCGGACCCTGCGCAAATCCATGGGCTATGGCGGCATGCCGTTCGACATCGTCTTCAAGACCAAGAAGATCGACAAGCCATCCATCGTGGCGATCTGCGATGTTTCAAAATCAGTGGCCGCCGCCGCGCAATTTCTGCTGACCTTCCTCTATTCGCTGAATGAAGTGGTCGACCGGATGGAGGCCTTTGCGTTCTCCGGCCGGATGATCAGCGTCAATGCGGTGCTGGACGAGAACCATATCGAGACGGCGATCTTGGAGGTGTTGAAGCGGATCGGTTTCCAACAGACCGACTATGGCAAGAGCCTGGAAGACTTCTGCGAACAGCATCTCGATCAGCTGGACCGTCACACCACGGTGATCTTTCTCGGTGACGCGCGGTCCAACTATGCCGACCCGCGCCTGGACCTGCTGGCCACCATCCAGAAGCGGTCGCGGGCGCTGATCTGGCTGAACCCCGAACCCGAAAGCTATTGGAACCAGGGCGACAGTGTCATGTACCGCTATGAGCGATTTTGCCACGTGGCCAAGTCCTGCAACACCCTGGCTCAGCTAGAGCGCATCATCGAAGATGTGTTGCGGACCTATATTCCGCATTGATTGGCACCAGATTCTCTTGACTCAGTTTCGTTTATTGACGAATAATTCTCATGTTTGAGATTCGGCATTACGTCACGAGCGACGAACGAGATGTCTATTTCGAATGGTTAAAGCGGGTTCGGGACACAAAGGCCAAGATTGCGATCATCCGCCGGATAAACCGGGTCGAGCTAGGCAATTTCGGCGACCATAAACCTTGCCGCGATGGTGTTTGGGAACTTCGCATCGATCAGGGACCCGGCTACCGCGTCTATTATGCACAGGCCGGGTCGGCGATCATCCTGTTGCTGTGCGCAGGCGACAAGCGGACGCAAGACGCCGATATCACTAGGGCCTGTTCTTATTGGCGTGACTGGCAGAACAGAACAACCGGATAGGAGAATTGGCGATGAAAGACCGATCACATGACGACGCTATGGCCGATCTCTTTCACGATGATCCAGCGCTAGCGGTCGAGTTGCTGAACAGCATTTTGGAAAATGGTGACCAAGGCGAGTTCATGATTGCGTTGCGCCAAATGGCCAAGGCCTTTGGCGGCGTGCCCATGGTCGCGAAGCAAGCGCAGCTAAACCCGACCCAACTTTACCGAACCCTTTCGCCAGATGGCAACCCGGCGTTCAGCAGCCTGTCTGCGATCCTCACGGCGATGGGCCTGCGACTAGCCGTGCAATCAATAGAGACTGCCCCTGCCTAGTTGTCTCTGCACTCACCGCTTCCGAAGAGTTCTTCAGGTCACGACTTCAGACTCAGTGGATCAATCGGTAGACTGCGGATACGGACGCCGGTTGCCGCGAAAATAGCGTTGGTGAGGGCTGGCAACGCCGGCGGCAGGGCCGGCTCGCCCAAGCCGGTGGGCGCAAAATCGGTGGTCAACCAGTGGACCTCGACGGGCGGCGATGCAGACATGCGGATCAAAGGATAGGTGTCGAAATTCGTCTCGACGGCTTGGCCCTTATCAAAGGTGACTTTCTGACCGAGTGCGGCGGAGAGGCCGTCGATCACCGATCCCTGGACCTGATTGAGTGCGCCGGCCGGATTAACGATCTGACGCCCCACATCGACGGCGACCCAGACCTTCTTGACCGAAACCTGGCCATCCTTGGCCACAGCGGCGTGAACCACCTCTGCGAAGTATCCCAGATGGCTGTAGTGGAAGGCCACACCCATGCCCTCCCCCTTTGGCAGGGTCACCTTGCCCCAACCCGACTTCTCAGCCACCAGTTTCAACACGCCCTGCATCCGGGCGGCGCTGATGACATTGATGCCACCGGCACCCTCGCCCTGGGAGAGCAGGGTCTGCCGGAACGCTATCGGATCGGCGTTGGCCGCATGGGCCAGTTCATCAATGAAGCTTTGAACGACAAACGCGATGGCATTGGAGCCGGGCGCCCGGAGGGGTCCGGTGGGGATGCCCATGGAGATCAGCGACAGGTCATATTGGTAATTGGAGATGAACCGCGCCGGAAACTCGCCGCCAGCCATTTCCGCACTGCGCGCGGGCTGGGCTCCATCATTGGAGACCGAGACGAAATGGTCGCGCCAAGCGACGATCTTGCCGTCAGCGTCAACACCGCCCGTCAAATTGTGCCAGCCGCCAGGTCGATAAAAATCATGACGGAAGTCGTCTTCGCGGGTCCAGATCAGCTTAACCGGTGCGCCAACTTTGCGAGCGATCCACGCGGCCTCGACCATGAAATCGTTGATCAAGCGTCGACCAAAGCCGCCGCCGCAGCGGGTCATATGGATCGTGATGTCATCCGGCTTCAGGCCTAGAGTCTTGGCGACCAATTGGCGTCCAGGTTCTGGGAACTGAGTGGGTGCCCAAATCTCGAGCTTGCCGCTTTCAAAGCGAGCGGTGCAGTTTTGCGGCTCCATCGGCGCATGGGCAAGGAAAGGGTAGGCGTAGGCCGCCGTGACGGTCTTGGTGGCTGTCTTCAAACCTTGCTCGACATCACCGTCCTTGCGCTCAGTCCGCAGGGGCGGTCGGCTGGAGGCTGCTCGGGCTTGGGCCTCAAAGCTGACGGTAGATTGAGCCGATGTGGGGTGATCCTTCCAAGTCGTGGCCAATTGGTCGCGTCCCTTGCGGGCCTGCCACCAGCTATCTGCAACCACGGCGACCCCCGGCAGGAGCCCATCCAGTGAGGTTCCGCCCTCAACGATGAAAGCGTCTCGCACGCCCTTTACCGCTTTGGCGGCTGCCAAGTTGGCGTCTGACACTCCGGCCCCAAACACCGGTGCCTTTTCATAGGTGGCGAACAGCATGCCGGGCACGACCACATCGATGCCGAATAATGGCTTGCCCGTGACGATGGCAGCCGTGTCGACTTGCGGCTGGGCCTTGCCGATGATCTTGTAGTCCTTGGAATCCTTGAGTTTGAGGCTTTTCAGGTCTGGCACTGGCAGGGTCGCTGCTGCTGCCGCCAATGATCCGTAGCTGGCTTTGCGCCTCGAGGCCGCATGCAGCACCATCCCGGATGCGGTCGTGCATTCTGAGGCCGGCACGGCCCACGACTTGGCCGCTGCACCGATCAACATGGCACGCGCCGTGGCGCCGACGCGTCGCAACTGATCCCAATGGAAGGGAGTTGCGAGGCTGCCGCCTGCGAACTGGCGGCCATAGGTCGCAGCATCATTGTCGGCTTGTTTGGTGCGGACTTGGCTCCAATCGACGTCCAATTCCTCAGCGATCATCATAGGCAGCGAGGTCTTGATGCCTTGGCCGATCTCGGGGTTTTTGGAGACGATCGTCACCACCCCGTCAGGGGCAATGGTCACATAGGCATTCAATGTCCCAGCCTTGGCGCCTTGGGCATTAGCTGTCCCAGATAGGCTAAAGCTGAGCATTAAACCGCCAGCCGCAGCGCTGGAGGTGATGAAGCTGCGGCGCGTGGCGCTGGAAATATTGCCGTCCGCCATGATCAAACCTCCGTCTTTTGGCCAGAGGCCAGTTTGATCGCCGCCCGAATCCGCGTGTAGGTGGCGCAGCGACAGATATTACCGCTCATCGCCGCATCAATGTCGGCGTCGGTGGGCTTTGGTGTCTGGCGCAGCAGGGCCGTGGCCGACATGATCTGGCCGGGCTGGCAGTAGCCACATTGCGCGACATCGAGCTCGCTCCAAGCCGCTTGCACCTTTTTGCCGACACTCGAGGTGCCAATGCTTTCGATGGTCACGACCTTAGAGGCACCAACCCCTTCGACCGGAAACGTGCAGGAGCGGACCGGCGTTCCGTCGATGTGGACCGTACAGGCCCCACATTGACCAATGCCGCAGCCAAACTTCGGCCCCAGAATGCCTAGACTATCGCGCAGGGTCCAAAGCAGAGGGGTACCGGCCTCGACATCAGCCTCACGGACACGACCATCGACGTGGATTTTGTAGCTCATGATTGCCCGTCTCCCTACCGGCTGCTCACCCTATCTAGTCGCTCAAGGCAACAAGACAACCGAGTCCGACAACTCGTTGGGATTGTCGTCAGCTTTCACTGGAAAATGCTGTGCCAGGATGTCGCCGCAGAGCGCGATGGCATGTTCGAACCCTTCGGCGGGCCGCTGCGCTTTGAACCCCGCCATCAGTAGCTCCATCGCCTGATCCCACACTTGAGGTGCGACGCACGCCGCCACACCTTCATCGGCGATGAGTTCGGCCAAACGCTCGGTCGTTGAGACATAGATGAGGACGCCAGTGCGCTCCCTTGTGGCAGCCAGATTCTTGGCCAAAAACTGCTCGCGGGCCCGCCTGCGGACGCGTTCACGCTTAAGGCTCTTAGGTGTCAGGGACCGCCGGATTGCCGGGAAAGACACTATGAAAAGGACAGCGACAAACAGCAGGCCCTGCAGCAAGATAGCGCCCGCCACAGCGCCACGCGCCGCCGTCTCAGCCACGGCTCCGATCTGAGCGGCCGTCCACGCCTTGCCAAACAACGCCGGCACGCTGACGTGGATGCCCCCCAACAATAGGAGTGCGGGCGCGATCAGGGCGGCCAAAGCGGCCCAGGCAATCGGCACCTCGCGATAGTCAGAACTCTCGTGAGCCACGACACAGTAGATTTCACCCTGTGTCCGCGCCTCCGCCGTCTTCACGGCGGCCTCCACCCGCACCCGGTCTGCCGACGTCAACATATCACCATCCCCCAGAGGAGCCGCCGCCGCCAAACGAGCCACCACCACCTGAGAACCCGCCGCCGCCGCCAAATCTGCCGCCACCGCCGCTAAATCCGCCACTTCCGCGGCTGTTCTGCAAGATCATTAGGGGCAGCCACCACAGACTGTTCCGACGACCTCCGAGCCCTCGCAAAAGGCCAATCACGATCCAAAGAACCAGGATGACCACGAGGAATGAGGGGAAGTGCTCTCGACTCGCCGTCTTCTGCGCCACCTCGGCGGGTCGTGCCGCGATCGCCCTGGCTTGATCCTCCGGAAGAGCCAGTTGGGCGATGATCGCTTGGGCACCGGCAACAACACCCTGCTCAAGGTCGCCTGACCGGAAGGCTGGCAGGATCTTCGATTGGATGATCGTCGAAGACAGGGCGTCAGTCAGCACGGGTTCGAGACCGTAACCGACCTCGATACGCACCTTTCGGTCGTTGGGTGCCACGACCAGGACAACCCCGTCATTGCGAACCTTGTCACCGACCCCCCAAGCCCGACCAAGCTGATAGCCGTAATCCTCGATGGGATAACCTTGCAGATCCGGGATCGTCGCCACCACCAATTGGTGACCCGTCTTCTGCTCGAGATCTGCCAACTCCGTGGTGAGCTCCTGCTTTACCTCCGGCGAAAGAAGGTGCGCTTCATCTACCACTCGGCCGGTCAAGGGTGGGAACTTCGGTGCGGAAAGCGCCGAACCGGCCAGCGCAATAAATGCCAGAACCGCTACGGCGATGGTGCCGCGCGGTCCTGTAATGCGAGTCATTGGGTGGGCGCGGTCTGGGTGACCGGTGGCGCAGCGGCCGGCGCGAAACTAACACTCGGCGCAGACTGCGCAGACGTCGAAGCCGCAAACATCTGCATGGGCTTGGAGCCATTATGGATCATCGCCCAAAAGGAATTGGGGAAGGTCTTGAACTCAAGATTATAGTCACGGACAGACTCGTTATAGTCGCGGCGCGCGATAGTCACCCGGTTCTCTGTGCCTTCCAATTGCGACTGCAGAGCCAGAAAGTTCTGATTGGATTTCAGATCCGGATAATTTTCTTGGATCATCATCAGGCGTCCCAATACGCCTGACAGGCGGTCCTGGGCCTGGGCATATTCTTGGAACTTAGCGGGATCGGTTAGGGTCGAAGCGTCAACCTTGACCTGCGTGGCCGAAGCGCGAGCCTGAACCACCTCGACAAGTACGCTTTTCTCTTGCGTCGCATAGCCTTTGACGGTTTCCACCAGATTGGGGATCAGGTCGCTGCGGCGCTGATATTGGTTTTGGACCTCGGCCCACTGAGCCTTGGCGCGCTCTTCCTTGGTGGGGATATTGTTGATGCCACATCCCGCGAGTAGCGCCGGGATAAAGAGGATCATAGCTAGGCGGGCAATGCGAAGGCGGGTCAATGTGCAGCTCCTTGAAGGTCAGGGGCGAGATCGGATCGTGGAGTATAATACTTGCCCCGGTCCTTGATCTTGCGCAACACCAGCAATGAGCGAGCTCCCTACGGGATCCCACCGTTCGCATTGGTCTAGTCTCCAGCTGGAGACTAGAGCCCGTTCCCTTCAGGCGGAACTATCTGAAGGGAGAAACTGGGCTCTAATTCAAAAGGTTAGAGCATGTTTAGCTCCGATAACCGGTTCCCACTTATCGGAACATGCTCCTAGAGGCTACGCTTGACTGCTTCGATCGTGAAGCACTCGATGATGTCGCCTTCCTGGATGTCCTGGAAGCCCTGGAAAGCCATGCCGCATTCGACGCCTGAACCGACTTCGGCGGTGTCTTCTTTGAAGCGCTTGAGGGTTTGCAAAACCCCCAGCTCTAGCACCACGATGTCTTCGCGGACGATCCGCACGCGCGCGCCCCGGCGGACCACGCCCTCGGTGACCCGACAACCCGCAACCTTTCCGGTCTTGGTGATGTCGAACACCTGCAATACGCGGGCATTGCCCAGGAAGGTTTCGCGTTGCTCCGGCGCTAGCATGCCCGACAACACGCCCTTAATATCGTCGATCAAGTCATAGATAATCGCATAGTAGCGAATCTCTACGCCCTCACGCTCAGCCAGTTCGCGCGCTTGCTTAGAGGCTCGAACATTGAACCCGAGGATCGGTGAACCCGATCCCTTGGCCAGCATCACATCGCTCTCGCTGATCGCGCCAGCGGCAGACAAGATGATCCTTGCGCGCACTTCGTCGGTGGCCAGTTTATCGAGTGACCCGACGATGGCCTCCGCAGACCCCTGAACATCGGCCTTAATGATAACCGGTAGCTCGGAGATCTTTTTGTCCTGCAGCTTGGCCATGAAATCGGCCATGCTGACGCCACCACCGACTTGGTTGCCGGCCCGTTCGCGCTTCACTCTGGTGCGGTATTCGGTCAATTCCCGGGCCCGCGCTTCGTTTTCGACGACCGCGAAGGCTTCGCCTGGAGCTGGTGTACCGTCCAAGCCGAGAACCTCGACCGGAACTGAGGGACCAGCTTCACTGACTTGTTCGTCGCGTTCGTTAAAGAGCGCCCGAACCCGGCCAAAGTTTGAACCGGCCACAACGATGTCGCCGCGCTTCAAGGTTCCCCGTTTGACCAAGACTGTTGAAACGGCACCGCGCCCGCGATCCAGCTTTGCCTCAATCACCACGCCGTCGGCGGTACGATCAGGGTTGGCGCGCAGGTCCATGACTTCGGCTTGCAATAGGATGCCTTCAATTAGATCATCAAGGCCGAGCTTTTCGGTGGCCGAGACCTCAATCGCTTGGGTTTCACCGCCCAAGCTTTCGACGACGATCTCGTGTTGAAGAAGCTCATTGATAACGCGGGTAGGGTTGGCCCCAGCCTTATCGATCTTGTTGATCGCGACGATGATCGGGGCACCCGCCGCCTTGGCGTGCTGGATGGCTTCGATCGTCTGAGGCATGACGCCATCATCTGCCGCCACGACCAGGATCACGATGTCGGTGACATCGGCCCCGCGGGCCCGCATCGCGGAGAACGCCGCGTGACCGGGGGTGTCAAGGAAGGTGACGCGTTGACCGCCCTCCAGCCGAACCTGATAGGCCCCGATATGTTGGGTAATGCCGCCGTGTTCGCCACCAGCGACATCGGCCGAACGCAGCGCGTCAAGCAATGATGTCTTGCCGTGATCGACGTGACCCATAACCGCCACGACAGGCGGCCTTGGATCTTGATGATCGTCAACATCTTCAGCACCGATGAAGCCCTCTTCAACGTCGGCTTCGGAGACCCTTCGGACCGTGTGACCAAATTCAGTGGCCACCAACTCCGCCGTATCATTGTCGATGACGTCGTTGATCTTGAGCATCACGCCCTGACGCATCAGGAACTTGATAATCTCTACACCTCGGGTCGCCATCCGATTGGCCAGTTCGGCTACGGTGATGACATCGGGAATAACAACCTCACGCGCGGCGCGGGCGGCTTCCTGGCCGCCGCCCTTGCGTTTTTCGCGTTCCCGCTCCCGCGCCCGACGGACCGAGGCAAGTGAACGCATCCGCTCGACGGCACCTTCATCATCGCCCGCGACCGCCTGGATGGTGAGACGACCTTCGCGGCGCTGGACGGCACCCTTCACACGGCTGATCGCCTTGTTCGCCGGCGCATTGGCGGCTTTACGGCGGGTATCGTCGTCATCGTCGGGACGCCGATCCATATTGAGCGAGCCGGGTCGTGGCGCTTGGCGCGCTGCGCGTTGGACCTCTGGTGTCGCAGGCGGCGCATTGGGGGCCATACGCGGTGGCCGGGCCCCGCCAGGCCGAGCTCCATCCCGGCCGCCCGCTGGGCGCGGCGCAAGCGCCGAATACCGAACTGGCTCTCCGCCTGCTGCGGGCGCGCGCGGCGCGCGATCACCTTGCGGTCGATCACCACCGGGCCGTGCCGGCCTGTCAGCAGGTGGGCGGTCGGGTCCGGGACGAGTGTCTTGATCGGTGCGCGGCGCGCGTTGTCCAAAGTTGGTGTTCTCAAATCGACCTGGAGCTCGCTCGGGACGATCACCTTGTGGTGGACGATAGGTCGTCGTCGATGCGCGATCATCGCGACGTTCCCGTGAGGGTTCGTAGGTTCGTGTTTGGCCGGGTGGCAGAGGCGCGGAAGGCGCAGCTTGGCGGACAGGCTCAGGAGGTGGGCGCGGAGCTTCCACAGCCACGGGTTCAGGGACTGGCTCAGGTGGCGGGGGCGCTGCCTCTGCCTTAGGTGGCTCGGGCTCTGCAATCACGGCAGGGTCGACGGGTGCCACGACAGGTTCTGGCGGCTTAACGGCCGCGGCCTCAGCGCGCGCACGCTCCTCGCGGGCGTTGGCGTCGGCGACTTGCCGCGCCTGCTGCTCACGCGCTTGTTCGATCACCCGCTGGCGAGCGCGCAACTCTTCAGACGAGAGGTTGCCATCGCTCGCCGGATTTGCCGGTCGGGGCGTTGAGGGGGGTGCGGTGAAAACACGCTTTTCAGCCGAAGACGGCGCAGCAAGATTTCCCTGCGGTCCGGAATGCGGACGCGCACGTTTGGTCTCTACGACCACCGTCTTGGTTCGGCCATGGCTGAAGCTCTGCTTCACCGTGCCTGCGCTCACCGAGCCGCCGGGAGCCCGGGGCTTAAGGGATAGCGGGGCACGACCGCCAGGGGCGGGTGATCGGCCGTTGTCGTTCTCGTCGCTCATGCGCTCGCTTTACAAACCGGCCAGGCGATCCTGGCCATATCAATAGCTATAGGCGCGCGGAACCGCTTCCGGTCCCGCCCGTCTCTAGGATTCCTCGCGCCAACTCAGGGGAAGGAGCGGGCGGAAGCCAGATAACCGCAAGACATCAAATGTCCAACGATCGGCACCGCGCCCCGCGAGGAAGGCGGTGTGTATCACATTCTCTCTGCCTAAGGCTAAACCCAATTCTAATGCCGTGTAGACTCCCATCAAATGGGGTGGCTTTGGCGATTTGCGAGCCGCCGCCAATATCTTGCGCCGACCGTCTGGCGCGCCGTCGCTCGCCTCGACCAACCAAGCGGCCCGACCCGCCGTAAGGGCCGCTGCGACTTTTTCGAACCCTGAGACGAGGTCTCCCGCACGTTTGGCCAAACCGAGACTATCCAGGACCCGGCGCGCTAAGAGGGCGTCGACCTGCTCTGCGAGATCCACACTTGCCGTAAGCTTGGTTTTGGCGGAGCGCGCAAACAGCGACTTTCGCGCCGCTGTTGCCACGGACAAGCGATCAGCCGCAACCCACATGCCCCGACCGGGCAATTTGCGCGCCAAGTCGGGGACGACTGTTGAGTCTGGCCCCACAACGAAACGGATCAACCGCTCCTCGGCCATCACCTCCCCCGTCACTAGGTCGCGACGTTCGCGACTAGCTTGGGCAAGCGTCTTGGGGGCCAGATCGGTGGTCACGCGTTCGACTTAGGCTCCCTTGATTGGGTTTTGACCAAAAAGTTGCTCCTCTTCGGTCAAGACGACCTCGACGGCTTCCGCAGGTTCTGGTTCAGGAGGTGCCTCAACCCAGCCCATGGCGATACGCGCGCGCATGATCAACGCCTCGGCATCTGCAGGATCCATGCTGAAGGTCTCGAGAATGCCGGCCTCCCGAACTCGCTCGCCATCCTTGGTCTCAAACCAGCCCCGAAGATCATCAGGCACCAGGCCAGCAAGGTCTTCAACAGACTTTATCTCGCCTTGGCCAAGCGCGACGGCGACCGGCAGAGTGACGCCTTCAATCGCCAGCAAGCCATCCTCAACACCGAAAGCCTTGCGCTTGGCGTCGAGCTCGGCAGCTTCCCGCTCCAAGAAGTCACGCGCCCGGGCCTGAATTTCTTCGGCGGTATCCTCGTCAAAGCCTTCGATGGCCGCGACTTCGGAATTGTCGACATAGGCCACGTCTTCGACCGAGGCAAAACCCTCAGTGACCAGCAGCTGGGCGATCACTTCGTCTACATCGAGGGCTTCTTGGAACAGCGTCGTGCGTTCGGAGAACTCGCGTTGGCGACGCTCGCTTTCCTGGCTCTCGGTCATGATGTCGATCTGCCAACCGGTCAGCTGGCTAGCGAGGCGGACGTTTTGCCCGCGACGACCGATGGCGAGTGACAGTTGCTCGTCAGGCACAACCACCTCAACGCGCTCATCCTCCTCGTCCATCACCACCTTGGACACCTCAGCCGGAGCAAGTGAGTTGACGATAAATGTCGCCTCATCACCGCTCCATTGAATGATGTCGATCTTCTCGCCCTGGAGCTCGGCGACAACCGCCTGAACTCGGCTGCCGCGCATGCCCACGCAGGCACCGACCGGATCAATCGAGCTATCATTGGAGATCACGGCCATCTTTGCCCGGCTGCCAGGATCACGGGCCACAGCGCGAATTTCGATCACACCGTCGTAAACTTCCGGCACTTCTTGCGCGAATAATTTGGCCATGAAGCCACCGTGGGCGCGGCTAAGCAGAATCTGCGGACCCTTAGCTTCGCGACGCACGTCGTAGATGTAACAGCGAATACGGTCACCCAGATTGAAGTTTTCCCGTGGGATCGATTGATCGCGTCGCATGATGCCTTCGCCACGGCCAAGGTCGACAACGGTGTTGCCATACTCGACCCGCTTGACGACGCCGTTGACGATTTCGCCGACCCGGTCCTTAAACTCCTCGTGCTGACGCTCCCGTTCGGCCTCGCGAACCTTACCCGTCACGACCTGACGGGCCATCTGGGTTTGAACCCGACCAAACTCGAAGGGCGGGAGAACCTCCTCATAGGTTTTGCCCAGAACCGCATCCTTGTCGTCAAGCAAGGCGATGGACAACCGCCGAATGCCGACGGGTTCCTCTGGAAGGCCCTCTTCGTTTTCAAACACGGTGTCGTCTTCAACTACCGTGATGACGCGCTTGATCGTGGTTTCACCGGTCTTGGGGTCGATGTGAACCCGAATGTCGTGCTCTGCGCCGTATCGCGACTTGGCACCCTTCTGAATCGCTTCTTCAATCGCCTCGATAACGATTTCCTTGTCGATCGACTTTTCCCGGGCCACGGCTTCAGCAATCTGAAGGAGCTCAAGCCGGTTGGCTGAAATGCCTGTCAGGCTCATGGTTATTTCCTCTTATTCGGTCGTATCGTGTTCGGTTGATGTGTCGTCAGCCAGCCTTGCGCTGCGTTCGTCTGCGCCCCGTTTCATAAGCTGGTCGTTTAGGATAAGTTTGGCCTCTATGATCCAGGCGAAGGGCACCAGCGCAGTCGCGTCTTCGCCCTCAAGATCAATGGCAACCTGATCGCTGTCGATTCCAGCCAGGATGCCGCGGAAACGCTTTCGGCCCTCGGCCATTCTGTCAAGCTCAATGCGAGCTTCAAGGCCTTCATAGGTTGCGAAGTCCTTCAGGCGGGTCAGGGGTCGATCAATGCCGGCCGATGAAACCTCAAGCGTATAGTCCCCAGAGATCGGGTCGGCCGCGTCAAGGACTTCGGAGAGCGCACGGCTCAGTCGCGCGCAGTCCTCAACATTCATATCGCCGTTTGGGGTTTCTGCCATGATCTGCAGCCGACGGCTTGCCTCTCCGCCCATTAAGCGAAGACGCACAATCTCGTAACCGGCAGCCTCGGCGACCGGGTCAAGAAGCTCCACGAGCTTTACGTCTTCGGCGGTTTTGCCGCGGATCAAGTTCGTAGCCCTCCGGCCAACAAAAAAGCGGCTGGGCGCAAGCCCGCCGCTCGTATGCGCTATCCAACGCAACGGACGATGTAGGGGCCTTATAGCGAGGCAAAAGGCGCTTGTCACGGGGTGAGATGGGTGTCGAACCTTGTCTTGACTCTCCGCGCCTGGAGTCTTTTGGTTCCTACCGCATCAACAATACCTTTCAACGGGAGTATTCTATGGGTCTTCTCGATAGCATCCTGGGTGCCGCCGGCGGCGGCAACGGCCCTCTATCAGCCATCACTGATATGCTCGGCGCTCATGAGGGCGGACTGGGCGGTTTGGTCGGTGCCTTCGAAAAAGGCGGATTGGGCGAGATTGCCAAGTCTTGGGTTTCGACAGGCGGCAACTTGCCGATTTCAGCCGAACAGATTCAAAGCATTCTTGGGCACGGTCCGCTGGCCGACCTAGCTCAGAAGATGGGCATAGACCCTGCGCAAGCCGCGACCCAATTATCGCAACTCTTGCCGCAAGTGATCGATAAGCTGACCCCGAATGGCCAAGTTCCGTCTGGTGGCTTAGGTGGGTTGGCTGACATCTTGGGTAAACTGAAGGGCTGAGTTTTCCTGGCTGTGACGTAAGCTTCTTCAGGAGGCCGGCGTCACAGCAACCAATTGCCTTTCCCTAGAGCCAGCATTGGTTCAAAAGCCGCGCTTACGTTTCCTTGAACAGCAAAGCGGCCATCTCCCCATGGACCTTTCGAAAATCCCGGTAGGTGTGAACCCGCCCTACGACGTCAACGCCCTGATTGAGATTCCTCAAGGCGGCGAACCGGTAAAGTACGAGTTGGACAAAGAGTCTGGCGCCATGTTTGTGGACCGCTTTCTCCACACGGCGATGTTCTATCCTGGAAATTACGGCTTCATCCCCCATACGTTGTCCGGCGACGGCGATCCGATGGACATCCTTGTGGTCGGACCTACACCGGTGGTTCCAGGCGCAATCATTCGCGCGCGCCCGATCGGTTGCCTGATGATGAATGACGAAGCCGGTGCCGATGAAAAGGTCCTGGCTGTACCGGTTGACCAACTGCACCCCTTCTATGCGGGCGTGGATTCCTGGCGTTCTCTGCCGTCAATTCTGACCGAACAGATCGCTCACTTCTTCCAGCATTATAAAGATCTCGAACGCGGCAAGTCGGTTGAGATCGTGCGCTGGGCTGATCCAGAGGAAACCGGCGAAATCATCCGCCAGGCGATTGAACGCCATGCAAGTCAGGGAAAGACTTAGACCCTGACGAAATCCAGAAAGACGGGTGAACAATCGCCCAGGCGCTTCTCTTCATATCGGGTCGTGATGTGGTCATCCGGTGGGCCGTTCCAATCGGCAGATCGCCGCGCCGGCCAATCGAACAGGTTGCTGCCGAGCACGCGCGCAAGCGTCCAATCGGCATAGTCCGCCCAGTCTGTCGCAAAGCGCAGTCTTCCGCCCGGCTTCAAAACGCGAGCAAGGGCGATCACCATCTCCCCCGTCAGCAGACGGCGTTTTTGATGCCGCGCCTTTGGCCAGGGATCGGGAAACAGAATGAACACCCTGTCCAGGCACCTGTCCGGCAAACGCGAAATCATGTCTCGCACATCACCGTCATGCAGTCTGACATTGGCCAAACTGGCCTCATCGATATGGCGTAGCGCGCTGGCCACCCCATTCTGGAAGGGCTCCGCCCCCAGGATCAAGACATCTGGTTGCCGCTGGGCCTGCCCGGCCATGTGCTCCCCACCGCCAAATCCAATCTCCAGCCAAACCACAGTAGCGCCGGACATCAGGCTGTTTGGATCAAAGGCGAATTGGGGCACCCTCAACTTGGGTAAGAGGCTGTCCATCAAGGCCGCTTGGCGTGGCTTGATGGGCCGTGACTTGATCCGGCCAAAGGAACGGAGAGGAGGGTGGGCGTCCATCCCGCGCCCCTCTAGAGTATGTTCCGATAAGTGGGAACCGGTTATCGGAACATGCTCTAGCTTTTTGAATTAGAGCCCAGTTTCTCCCTTCAGATGAAACCGTCTGAAGTGAACGGGCTCTACCGGTCGAGAGCGCCCTAGGCCAGACCTTTGAGCTGATCGACCAGGTCAGTTTTCTCCCACGAGAAGCCGCCCTGATTGTCGGGTTGGCGACCGAAATGACCATAGGCCGCCGTGCGCGCATAGATCGGTCGGTTCAGTTGCAAGTGCTCGCGGATGGCGCGGGGCGTCGCGCCACCGATCAGCTGTGGCAAGGCCATCTCAAGCATGGTTGGATCGACTTCACCGGTTCCATGCAGATCCACATAGAAGCTGAGGGGCTGTGCAACCCCGATCGCATAGCTGATTTGGATGGTGCACTTCCGCGCCAAGCCTGCGGCGACAACATTCTTGGCAAGGTAGCGGCAGGCATAGGCTGCCGACCGATCGACCTTGGTCGGATCTTTGCCTGAGAATGCACCACCGCCATGCGGAGCCGCACCGCCATATGTGTCAACGATGATCTTACGACCGGTCAGACCTGCATCGCCGTCTGGCCCGCCGATCTCGAACTTGCCCGTCGGGTTAACATGCCATTTCGTCTTCTTGGTGATCAGGCCGGCTGGAAACACGCTCTCGACATAGGGCTGGATCAGCGCCTTGATGCGTTTGGGGTTGGCCGATTGCAGGCCGATACGTTTCTTGTGCTGGGTCGAGACGACGATTTGCAGCACTTCAACCGGTCTTCCATCCTGATAGAGCAGGGTCACCTGACTCTTTGCGTCTGGCTCCAACACCGGACATTCACCCGAGTGGCGCACCTCGGCCAGTCGACGCAAAATGTCGTGAGAATACTGCAGCGTCGCCGGCATCAGAGCCGGTGTCTCGTCGCAGGCATAGCCAAACATGATGCCCTGGTCGCCCGCACCCTCGTCCTTGCTATCCGAAGAGTCGACGCCCTGCGCAATGTGGGCTGACTGTGGGTGCAGGTAGCAGGCAAATTTCGCCTTCTGCCAGTGAAAGCCTTTCTGCTCGTAGCCAATTTCTTTGATGGCCGCCCGCACCTTGGGCTCGAGAGATCCGACGATTTCCCTGGTCATTTTCTTGTTCTCAGCCGGCGATCCGCCAGGCTTGCCGGCACGCACTTCGCCCGCCAGAACAATGCGGTTTGTTGTGACCAAGGTTTCGCAGGCAACTCGCGC
>JANPNB010000006.1:0-4630 GCA_031427275.1 Alphaproteobacteria bacterium
CATGCACCGCATGGCCGCCGCAGCGAAATCCGTGGGCCTAATGTCCGACATCGGCGAATTTATCAGTGAGAACCAGGCGGGTTATTTCCCACAGGACAAGATCCTCTATCTCTGCACAGGCAGTCAGGGCGAGGGCAGGGCGGCGCTCTCGCGGATCGCCGAGGGAACCCACCAGCATGTCAGCCTGGGTGCAGGCGACAGCGTCATTTTCTCCAGCCGCGTGATTCCTGGCAATGAGGTGCCGATCCGCAATCTGCAGAACCGCTTGGCCGACAGCGGCGTGCGCCTCTATACCGAACGCGATCACCCGGGCATCCATGTGTCGGGCCACCCCTGCCGCGATGAGCTCGCCGATATGTACCGTTGGGCTAGGCCGCAGATCGCGGTGCCAACCCACGGCGAGCGCCGCCACCTGTTGGAGCACGCGGCCTTCGCGCGCGACCTCCAGGTTCCTCAGACGGTTACGCCGCGCAATGGCGACATGGTTCGCTTGGCCCCCGGTCGGGCCGAGATCATTGATGAAGTACCGTCAGGCCGTCTCTATATCGATGGTGGCGTGGTCACGCCCGAGAACGGCGATGCCCTGCGTGAACGTCGCCACGTGGCCTTCAACGGTGCGCTATCGGTGGCTGTGGTGCTGGATCGCGGTAGTAAGCTGGCCTCGGGGCCTCAGGTGCGCGCCATCGGCCTGCCCGCTGACCAGGACTATCCTATGGACGAAGTGCTCGACGATCTGGCCGATGAGGCCGAGAAGGCCCTGGCCCGTCTCAAAGGCGACGCCCGCGATGACGACGACGCGGTCGAGACGGCGCTATCGCGTGCTGTGAAGAAAGCCGGTCATCGGATTTGGGGTCGGAGGCCCGTCGTTGAAACCACGGTGTTGCGGCTTTAGCCTTTACGCTGGCACCAAGCCCGGCTTTGATGCTCAGGCGAGTTGCCACTAACAGGCACCACTAGGGGAGGCCGATTTTGTCAGCATATCAGGGCTTGCGCGTTCTCGACTTCACCCAGGGCGTCGCCGGGCCGATGGCGACCATGCTGCTGGGTGACTTTGGAGCCGAGGTGATTAAGGTCGAGCCGCCCGGTGGGGACCGCCTCAAGGCCCATCCCGGCTATCACGCTTGGAACCGCAACAAAGGTGTCCTCACCGCAGAACTCAGAGATCCGACCATCAAGGCCCTCATCGAGCAAGCTGACGTGGTGGTCTTCGACAACGCGCCGGGACAGCTTGAAGCCCTAGGTCTGGATGCCGAAACGCTCACAGCGCAGCATCCGCGCCTGATCCATGTCTGGATGCCGCCCTACGGCAAAACCGGCGTCTGGAGCCAGCTGCCGCCCCGCCACAACCTCGCCTCGGCGCTGACCGGCATGGCCTATCGACAGGGGGCCTATGAGGACGTTCCGGTCCATTTGGTGATGCCGATTATCTGGTATGGCCAGGCGGTCATGGGGGCCAGCGCCATGGGCTCAGCCCTGCTGGAGCGCAGTCGCAGCGGGCGGGGTCAGGGGGTCGTCGTCACCGGCCTTAACGGATTTTCCCAGGTCACCGGGCCAGTCAATGTCAAGTCCGCCGGGCCGCTACCCCGAGGCGCACCGCGAGGAGCCTCGCCAAACTATCGGCTCTATGAATGTGCCGATGGACAGTGGCTGTTCTTGGCGACCCTATTCATGAACTTCTTCAAGCTGGCGCTGGAGGTTTTCGGGTGTCCAGAGCGATTTGACGAGTTTGTCGCCGACCCGGTAGCTGGGCGCGACGCCCTGGAGATCATCTTCAAGCAACAGCCTCGAAACGTCTGGCTGGATCGTTTGCGGGCTGCTGGGGTTCCCAGTGCACCGGTCGGCCCCCGCGAAGATTGGTTCGCGGGCGAGGTGGTTGCCGAGGCAGGACTACGTCGCACCTTTGATCATCCTGATCTCGGAGAGGTCGCGATCCTCGGCTTGCCGCTGAAACTGTCAGCAACACCCGCCGAAATCCGCGGCCTCGCGACTGCAACTTCTGTCCCAAGCTGGCCTTCTAGGTTGCCTGCTTCCCACCCCGTTCAAGGTCGCAGCGGAGCGCCGCTTGCAGGGATTCGGGTGTTGGATTTGGGCAGCGTCATTGCGGGTGCTCACGCGGGCGGTGTCTTGGCCAATCTTGGCGCAGATGTGATCAAAATCGAACCGGCGGAAGGCGACCCCTTTCGCAGCGACGGGGGACCCTTCCTGTTTTGCAGTCGCGGAAAGCGAGCTCTGGGCATCGATTTGAAACAAGAGAGCGCCAAGGCGCTATTCTTCGATCTGGCGCGCGGGGCCGACGTGGTGCTCGACAATTACAGGCTGGGCGTGCGCGATCGCCTCGGCATTGGATACCAAGCTCTGCGGGCCATCAATCCGCGCATCATCTCGTGTTCTATCAATGCCTATGGCGCGACCGGCTCCCGTGCGACGCGGCCCGGATTTGATCCGTTGTTGCAGGCCGAAGGTGGGATGATGGCTGCCCAGGGCGGCGCGGACGAACCGATCCTCCACACCATGGCCGTCAATGATGTCGCGACCGCCGCCATTGTTGCTTTCGGCATTATCACGGCTCTGAATGCGCGAGAGAAGACGGGTGAGGGCCAGGAGGTTCTCACCAGCCTAATGGCCCAAAGCCTCACCTATCAGATCGGCGAAATAACGACCTACGCTGGACGGCCACCAAATGACCTCGGCGGCCGTGACTGTACTGGGGTCCGAGCGCTGGAACGATATTACCAGTGCGCCGACGGGTGGATTGCTCTGTCGTGTGAGACCCTCGACGAGGCCCAGAACGCGCTGCAATTCTTGCGAATTGAGGTCACAGACTTGGCGGCAACACTTAGTGCTACGCGCGACGGGGCATTGTCACGTCAGATTACGGCTGCCCTGGCGAACCAGCCACGCGACACGACCGCTCTAGCGCTCTGGGCCGCAGGGGTGCCAGCCGCTCCGGTGCATGTCGGCCCGGAAGTGTTCAACAACGGCTGGTTGCGCGATAATGGCTTGTTCGAGGATTGGCAGCATGGGCGCCTGGGGGCCATCCAAAGTGTCCGCAGCTATGCGGATTTCTCCGCCACCCCGTCCGGCTTCAAATATCCGACACCGGACCTGGGGGAGCACAGCGTCGAGATATTGCGAGATTTGGGCTATACGCCCGATCGCATCCAGCACCTGCTCGACACCGGCGCGATCTTTGAGCCAGCCACCAGCCGAGCCCACGTCCGCGACGGCGGCACGGCGTTGGCGACCCAGTAAGGCGGGACAAGGCTCACTCAGTCGGTGTAGGAATAGCCCATGATTGGAAAACTAAACCACGTGGGCGTTGCCACCCCCTCCATCGACGACTCGGTGAAACTCTACCGAGACCTATTGGGCGCGACATCGATCGGCGAGAAATTTGCCATGCCCGAGCAAGGCGTTTGGGTCTGCTTCGTCGATCTGCCCAACAGTCAGATCGAGCTGATTGAGCCTCATGGTGAGGCGTCCCCGATCCATGGTTTCCTGGCTAAAAATCCGGCCGGGGGCCAGCACCATATCTGTTTTGAGGTTGAGGATATTCTGGCGGCGCGCGACGACATGCGAGCCAAGGGCGCTACCGTTCTCGGCACAGGCGAACCGCGGATCGGGGCGCACGGCGTTCCGGTGATCTTCATTCACCCAAAGAACATGGGCGGCGTCTTGGTTGAACTTATGCAAACCCCTGGAGAGCATCACACATGACGATCTTCAGCGGCATTGCGATTTTCCTGACCATTTGGTGGACCGTGCTGTTCATGGTTTTGCCATTTGGTGTGATCAGTCACGCTGAGGCAGGTATCGACAAAGGCGACGGCGGCGACCCCGGTGCTCCGGTTGACCCCAAGCTCAAATCCAAGTTTTTGATCACGACGGCGATCACGGCGGTATTGTTCGTGATCTTGTGGGCGATCTTGACCTTCCACCTTATCTCGCTTCCCGCATGGAATATCCGCTAAGCGATAACGCATTTTGGCGGCTGATCTGTACGGAATGCCCAGGCTTTATACAGTCGCGGAAATCGTGAGGATCGACCGAAGTTTTGCTGACGACGCGCGTCAGAGTCCCGATATCCAGAGATCGACACAGTTGCTTTAGGGCGATGGTGTCGTTTTCCCCGACGACTTGAGGGCCGCTCATCTCCCTGGGCGGCCTTCTTTTCGCTTGGGACTCGTTGCAGGTACGACACGTCAGCGGCTATCTATGGTCGTGAAGCGGTAGCCGGTGTCAAATATGCAAGGACCGGCGCGACTGCTTTCAGCTTCGAGCGTGTTGATCGGATAGACGGCGGGGTTCAAGCCGCCGGGATGGCCGACGTGATATTGGCAGCCTCCCAACGAACGTCGTTGCCACAGATCGACGAGATCCACCACGAGCGGAGCGTGAACCGGGATCGTCGGATGCAGACAGCTCGGTGGCTGCCACGCGCGGTAACGAACTCCGGCCACGTATTCGCCGGATGTGCCCGTCGCTTGCAACGGCACCTTACGACCGTTGCAGGTGACGGCGAAGCGACTCGCGTCGAAGCCGGTCACTTTCACCTCGACTCGCTCGACCGACGAATCGACATACCGCGCGGTGCCGCCCGCTCCCGGCTCTTCACCGAGGACATACCACG
>JANPNB010000007.1:0-5162 GCA_031427275.1 Alphaproteobacteria bacterium
GCGTGAAGCGGGTGACCTTGCTCAAGGCATCGGCACAGGCCGACGGTTCCATCTCACCAGAGACCGCCTTCTGCGCCAGCAGCTCAGCGACCTCCATGCCGATCTCTTCCATCCGCTCCAGCCGCGCCAGTTGCCTGGCCCTTCGCTCCAGCGTCTTGGCCTGCAGGGCCTTGATGTCATCGATGATCTGTCGCACGAACGAAACAAGAACATACCGCGAGCTCAGAGTCAAGAAATTAAGTTGTTAGCTGTGCCCTGCCGGGTTATCCGCATTAGGGGCTGCAGGTCAGGAGGGTGCCTATGGAAACTCAGGACGCGCACTTCGGTGTCGCCTGCACGATCAACGCCTATGCTCCGCAGGCCGGTGTTCACGATGCATAAGCTGCTCACGGGTCGCCACGTTCTGGTGGTGGAGGACGAAGTGATGGTCCGCCTGCTCATTGAGGTCATGCTGGAAAATCTGGGCTGCCAGTCCGTGACAGCAGCGGCCACAATTGACCAGGCCCTCGACTGGATAGAGAAGCAGACCTTCGACGCCGCCGTTCTAGATGTGAATCTCAATGGCCAGAAAAGTTACCCTGTCGCGGACGCCTTGGCTGCGCGCGGCGTGCCGTTCGTCTTTTCAACGGGGTACAGTGAGCATGGCATGACCGATGGCTATGGCGACCGGCCGGCGTTGAAGAAGCCGTTCCGGGAGAAAGAATTGGAAGCGGCGATGGCGCGCCTATTTCCACTCTAATTCACAGAGTTAGAGCATGCTCTCGTTTTACCGGCGGTTCCCACTTGTCGGAACATGCTCTAAATCGTCTGCTGGCAGCTGCGGGCGCCATTCACTCGGACGTTGAGTGCAGCCGCACGACCTTCCCGTCAGATTGCTCCATGAGGTCGGCGATGCGCGCAGCCAAATTGCCGCGATGGAACGGTTTAGCCATGATTTCGAGCCCGCGCGTCTCCTCTGGGCCAAGGTTGGCATAGCCCGTGATCATAAGCACGGGGAGGCCAGGAATCTTGTTGCGAGCCTCGCGAGCGAGCGCCGCGCCGGTCATGCCTGGCATCATGTGATCGGTTACCAGCACATCTGGCACCAAGCCCTCCCGCAGTTGTTCCAACGCCCCGGCCGCAGAGGTAGCCTCCACAACCTGAAAGCCGAGGTCGCGCAACCCAGCAGCCATGGACATTCGCACCAGCTCTTCATCATCGACCAGCAGGACTGTCCCTGCCCCCCGCTCGATGATCGGCTTGTTCGCCTCGAATCTGACCTCCGCAGGCCTCGTCGCGACCGGCAAGACGAGTTCGACGGTCGTTCCTTCTCCGACTTCGCTGGTAAGCTTGAGCCTGCCGCCCGACTGGGCAGCCAGGCCGTAGACCATCGAGAGGCCCAGGCCCGTGCCCTGACCAACACCCTTCGTTGTGAAGAAGGGCTCAGTCGCCCCGGCGAGCGTTGCTTCATCCATGCCCTGTCCCTCGTCGCTGACGCGAATGGCCACCCACTCTGGCTTGCCGGAGCCGTCTTCGAGCGGGACGAAGCCGGCAGCAATGCTGAGCTGGCCGCCGTTTTCCATGGCGTCACGGGCATTGACGCAAAGATTCAGGATCGCAAGTTCAAGCTGGTTGGGATCGACCTCGACCGGCGGTAAGTCAGCCGGCACATCGATCTTAACCTGGACGGCCTGGCCGATCGACCGCTCGATCAGGTCGGCCATCCCCTCGATCAACCCTGCGAGGTCAACCGCGCGGCTTTCGAGGGTCTGTCGGCGGCCGAAAGACAGCAGGCGCTGAATGAGCGTTCTGGCCCGCTCCGCCGACTGCATCGCGCCAGACGCGATCTTTTGGGCCACCTCGTCGTGAGCCAGCTTGCGGGCCAGGACGTCCAAGCCGCCCATGATCGGCGTCAGGAGGTTATTGAAGTCGTGCGCAACTCCGCCGGTGAGTTGCCCAAGGATTTCGACCTTCTGCGCCTCATGCAAGCGCCCGAGCGCTTCTTCGCGTGCTTCGATCGCCGACTTGACCCGCTGTTCGAGCGTGGCGTTCAGTTCGTGCAGACTTGCCTCGGCGCGACCGCGCTCCAGAGCGTCCCAGGTGCGGGCGGCCACCTCCTCAACAAGTGAGACCTCTTCCGGCGTCCACTCGCGGACCTCACGATGGCTCGCACTAAAGACGGCGCGCAGTCGCCCTTCGCGGATCAGCGGGACGCCAATGGTCGCGCGGATTTCGATGGCCTCGAGGTCGGCGTCGCTCGTGCCGGCGTCGATGGCCACGTCGGAATAGACCGCAGTGACGCCGCGCTTCACCTGTGCAAGGCTGCCACCGCCGAATGCACTGACGGGGAACGTGCCGGTCAGATGCGCGACGCCCGCGGCGTAACCGGCCCCAATAGTGACGGTCTTCTGGTCGGCCCCGAATTCCGCATAACCGGCTCGGTTGACGCCAAGGTGAAGCCCTACCAGTTCGGCCGCCGCCTTTGTGATTTCGCGCGGGTTCGAGAGCCCGTTCAGGCGGTCGGTGAAATTCAGGAAAAACCGGGTCCGGACTTCGGCGGCGCGTTGCTCGGTGATGTCGGTGTGGACGCCGACCCACTCAACGACCGCGCCCTCCGCGTTCAGCGTAGGAACGGCTCGGATCGAGCAAACCCGCCACGCGCCATCGTGTCGTTTCACCCTGTGCTCGAAATCCGCTGGCCCGCGCGTGGCCACGGCGGCGGTCCAGGCTTCTATCGTCGGTTGCACGTCGTCGGGGTGGACGGCGGTCGACCAGCCGAAGCCCTGGTATTCATCGAATGTCTGCCCCGTCAGAGCAGCCCACCCCAGTTGTTCGCCTTCCATCTCGCCAGCCGCGTTGTTGGTCCACACGATGCCGTGCACCGCGAAAATGGCGGTCCTGAAGCGCGCCGAAGCCGCGTTCGCGGCAAGCTCGGCCGCCTTAAGCACGGTGATGTCCGAAGTGATGCCGACCATCCGACTGGCCCGACCGTCCGCATTGCGCTCGATCTGCGCGCGGGTCGCCATCCAGAGTTCACGACCGTCGTCGTTGAGGATCCGGAACTCTACGTTGTATTCCGCAGCGTCTCGGACCGCCGCCTCGCGAAGGGCCTTGACGCGCGCCCGGTCCTCAGGATGGATGAGGGCGACGAACTCGCTGCGGTCCTCGATTGCCCGGCCCAGAATGCTCACTGCGTTGCCGTAGGCGCTGGTCTTGCCGGTGGCGAAATCCACATCCCACGCCACCATCCGGCCTGCCTCTAGCGCGTGGCGCAGGCGCTCCTCGCTCGCCCGTAACGCCGCATCGGATTCTGTCTGGTCGAGTTGCTGCGCCTTGGTCGCCGTGACATCGGTCGCCGCACCCAGCCATTCCTGGATCTCGCCCTGATCATCCAGGATTGGCACCGCGCGCGACCGGGTCCAGCCCAGCGTGCCATCGATGCGGATCACACGATGCTCAAGCTCAAAGATTGCCTTGTCCCTGATCGCCTGATCAATGGCGGCACGCACCATCGGCTGGTCGTCGGGATGGATATAGAGGTCGAGCCAGTTCTCGCTCGGTGCGGTGGTGTCAGGTAGGAAGGTGCGACCTTCCAATAGCCTCATCTCCGTCCAGTCCGCGCCCATGCGATAAATCACGTCTGCGCTGGCGGTCGTAAAGGCCCGGAAGCTAGCCTCGCTGGCGCGCAACTCCATCCGCGCCTGCACGGCCGCCGTGGTCTCCACCACCGTGTCAATCATGCCGCCACGCGTCCATCGGCGGAGCGGACTGGGCTGTACGAAAAGGTGAACCACGCCTGTTCTGGCCCGCCACCGCGCTCCACAATGAGCGGGAAATCTTCGATGAATGTCGCTTCGCCCGCTAAGGCGCGCTCCGCGATCGGACCGATCGTGTCCCAGGTTTCCGCCCACACCTCGCGGAACGAACGGCCCAGCGCCTCCGGCTTTTCGCCAAGAATGGGGTGGAAGGCATCGTTGTAGATCATGGTCAGATCAGGTCCCCAAGTCAGGGCCATGGCGAACGGCGCGTCGAGCACCAACGAGGCGACGGTTTTGAGTTCTTCGGGCCAATTCGCGATCGGCCCAAGCGGCGTGGCCGCCCAGTCATGGGCGCGCGTGCGTCGCGCCATCTGGCCCGAACCCATCGGCCATTTTGTCTGATCGACGACGCTCATTCCGCAGAAGCGCACAAGCGGCGATAGCTTTCCACAGATTTCCGCTTTTCCACCCAAGTGCGATGTTCGGCTTCAAACTAGCGTAACTCGAGAGTGCATAACCATTCAGGGGGAGGCTGAGGTTCCATCCGCTCCAGCCGCGTCGCCGTGGTCAAACCCCCGCAAACGGATTTACAATCCGCAGCCTCTCCTCAAACACCTGACCGTCCTGCATGTCTTCGCTCCAAAGAGTTTGGCACTTGGACGCTAGAGCTGCGGCGATGATTTGGGCGTCGTAGATGGAGTAGCCATGGTCTTGGGCGATGGCTCTGGCGTGCTGGTGGATCTCTAGGCTGAGGTCGCGAACGGCGCAGAGGTGGGTGAGCGTGTCGATAATCTCGTTGGTGGCATCCCAGTCCAGCTGGGCTTTGCGCCTGGCGACGTGGGTGACCTCGGCCAGGACCTGGACGGAGATGTGCCCGCCCGTCTCCAGCAAGGCGGCGGCGTGGTCGGCTTTGGCGGGGTCAGAGCCGAACAGGTAGCAGATGATGTTGGAGTCGAAGAACGCGGGCTCAGCGGCCATTGGCTTCGAGGCGGTCGAATTTGAAATCTTTGGGTAGGCTGCCGCGATACTTGCGCAAGCGCTCGAGCAACTCGCCGCTGGTCGGGTCTTTGCTCACGACGAGTTCACGCGCATTGGCGACTTCAAGGTTGATTTCATCGCCTTCTTTGAGTTCGAGGGCTTTGACCACCGCCACGGGCAATCGGATGGCGAGGCTGTTGCCCCAGCGTGCGACTTGCATTGGCGGCTCCTTGGCGATGTGTAGATATACATATCAATTGTGTATATCTTATCAAGGGCCGGAGTTCGCAATCCAACTCCGTCACCCTAGGCCTGGTGCCTAGGGCCCCTCTAACGGCTGCAACTGATAGGCAGGGTTGGACGGCGATAGCCAACCCGCTGCAATCTTGCATGTGGGTGATGACGGGAATCACCACGACACTGCGGGCGAACGCTCCCATAGTGACG
>JANPNB010000008.1:0-5852 GCA_031427275.1 Alphaproteobacteria bacterium
GCTCCCAATTCCGTGCCAATGACCGAGTTTGGTTTGATAGCAAGTCCGCTGCAGGAGGATCGCACCTTGATGCACTTAGTGAAGTACGGGGTGAGAGAGCACATCGACCAATTCTTCCGCGACGGAACAGTACAGATCGGAACTGTCCGCTCATACGACACTGCGACACATGGTTCGATGATTGGAGATGACGAAGAAGGACTGAGTTTCCAGACAATCACCGACGACACAGTTCACCTGTTCCGTGCTCGCGGCGACAACGTACCCGCTTTCTTTGGCGCGCCCGGTTGTAGCGGAAACGTTGCCATGCAGACGAACGTCTCGTTCAATTACGCGATCTACTCCCTGTCCTATGTGCTCCATCGTGACCTTTGTCGCGACTTCTCGGCCGATTATGACGCCGCCTTTTTTATCGACTGCCCTATCGTGTTTTTTTACGAGCTTACGAAGGCTTTCTCAGCCAGCGGCCTTATCAACGAGGCTATCTTCCAACACGTCGACGACATTCAATACTCGAGCCGCGCGCTTGCCCCCGAAGACGAGATTGTTGAGGCCTTGGTGAAACCGCCACAGTATGCGCATCAAAGAGAAGTACGTGGCCTTTGGAACGTGGGCACGCCGGCGCAGCAATTCTACCGGTTTAAGGCTCCTGAAGCTCGGCGCTGCTGTCGCTTAGTTCCATGGGAGAGGATGCCGGACTACCCGGCCGGTTCTCTAACACCCGAGCAGGAGTGGGCCGCTGTCAGGCGCGCTGTGTACGGAGATTGGACCCCTCCACCAAATTTCAGTCGCTAGCAGTGGCGCTACTACGCCGAAAGCGGACCCTCCGAACGTCGCGGGAGGGCGCTAGCGGACGTTACTCCGATTAGGCAATCGAGCGCCAGATGACATAGGCTGCGGTGGCCAGGACCATGGATGCAAACAGCCGTCGGCCCAACACTGCGTGCTTGGACAGTACCTGAGCGACGGGCCTGGCCGCCAACGCACCAACGCCTCCCCCGGCCACAAGCGCCGTGAAGACCGGCCAATCCACAAGGCCGGAGGCGGCGTAGCTTGTGCTCGTTGCGGCGCCGAAGAGGACGACTGAAACCAGCGAGGACGCCGCAGCGTGCGCCAGAGTCATGCCTGTTGCGGCCATCAAACCAGGCACGATGAGAAACCCGCCGCCGATCCCGAAAAAGCCCGCAGCAAGACCAACCAGCAGCCCGACAGGCGCGAGCTTGAGTGTGAGCCCTCGACTAAGCCGCACCCCGGGGTCGCCTTGACCACGTTGAGGGAGCAGCATCGAAACCGCCACCGCCGCCATGGCGACACCGAACCAGGCGAGCAGAACCTGCCCATCCATCAGCTTCGCGAACTGCGCCCCGATCAGCGAACCGGCCAAGCCCGCGCCGCCGAATACGGTGGCGCAAGGCCACTTCACCGCTCCGGCTTGAGCTTGAGTGGTGAGCCCGATGAGAGCGTTCACGGCCACTGCGGCCGCCGCAGTGCCTATGGCGGTGTGCGGATCACGCACACCGACAAGATAGATCAGCAGCGGGGTAGCGAGCACCGATCCGCCGCCGCCGAACACCGCGAGCAGCAGCCCGATCAGAGCCCCGCCGAGCGCTGCGATGCCGTAGCTGGCGAGGGGCAAGTCCATTGGTCCTACGCCCTGACCGGCCGATTCCAGGGCGCGGCTTGCAGAAGGCGAGCCATGCCGCAGAAGCCGGTGGCGCCAGCAAACGTCAGGCCTGCGCCCACGAAAGCCGAGAGACCGAAGAAGCCCGGATGCACGATGTACCCGAGTAGTACGCCGGTCAGGACCAGTATGCCCGCGGTGATCTGCACCTGGCGCATTATTTCCAGCGGCGCCTTGCGGTCTGCCTTCACGGGCAGACCTGCAAGCCCCCACGCATCGAGGCCGCCTTGCAAGACGAAGGCCTCGCCCGCGACGGCCGCAGCCAGCCGGTCGCAGTTGGCCTCAGTCCGCATGCCCGACCGGCAGGTGAAGACGACGTCCTTGGCGGGCTCCACCTTCAGGTGCGCGGCTTCGAAGGTCGACAAGGGGCGCGACAAGGCTCCGGGGACATGCCGGCGGGCAAATTCATCGGCTTCACGGATATCGATAAGCACGGCGTGGCCTGTCCTGAGGCGCTCAGCGACCTCGATGGCGGGCAGGGATTTCAACTTAGCGGTCATGGATCTGGGCCTCCGGAGGACAGAAGATCTCAGCCAGCGTCGACACCACCTTCAAGGCGGCTGGATCGGCGATCCGATACCAGACGACCTGGGACTCGCGGCGGGTCGCCACGATCCCCTCATTTCGGAGCACCGCGAGGTGCTGCGACAGCGCCGACTGAGAGAGATCGACCAGCGGCAATAGCTGTCCCACTGACCGTTCTTCCTCGGTGAGCTGACACAGGATGATCAGCCGACGCTTGTTCGCCAAGGCGCGGAGCAACTTAACGGCCGCCCCAGCGTTGGCTTCGAACTGTGCGATGTCGAGTTTGGAGAGATCGAGCATGGCGGATATATATTTGATTGTGCTAATTTAGCAAGTTCTTATATATAGAGCTTGAAATGGAGCGCCCCATGCAACCCGACGTGCAAGTCTTCTTCGACCGCGCGACCTCCACCGCCAGCTATCTAGTCAGCGACCCTGCCACCAAGGTGTCGGCCATCATCGATCCAGTGCTGGATTTCGAGCCCAAGGCGGCGCGCCTATCCAACTCCTCAGCCGACCTGATCCTGGCGGCGGTGGCGGACCGTGGGCTCGACTTGAAGTATGTGCTGGAGACCCACGCACACGCCGACCACCTCTCTGCCGCCGACTATATCCGTAGCCGGACGGGCGCGGAAATCGCCATCGGCGCCCACATCGTCGAGGTGCAGAAGACGTTCATTCCGGTCTTCGAGGCGGACGAGGTCGCGGACGACGGGGGGGTATTCGATCACCTGCTGAATGAGGGAGACAAGTTGCCGCTCGGGGACATGACCATCGGCGTTGTTCATACCCCTGGACACACCCCAGCCGACCTCACCTATCTGATCGGCGACGCGGCTTTCGTCGGCGATACCCTGTTCATGCCGGACTTCGGCACGGCGCGGGCCGACTTCCCCGGCGGCGACGCCCGGATCCTGTATCGTTCGATCCAGAAGGTGCTTGCCCTCCCACCGCAGACGCGGCTCTTCGTGGGCCACGACTATCTTCCAGCCGGCCGCGACACATTTAGCTGGGAGAGCACGGTCGCCGAGCAGCGGGAACTGAATATTCACGTGCGCGAAGGCGTCAGCGAGGACGACTTCGTCGCCATGCGCGAAGCTCGCGACGCGACGCTGGCAGCGCCTACCCTCATTCTGCCGTCCCTGCAGGTAAATATCCGTGGCGGCGCCATGCCGGACGCGTCGCAGTCGGGGCGGGTATTCCTGAAAATCCCGATCACCCACGGCGACAAGCCAAATTCCTGAAGGAGCAAGGTTCAATGACCTACTACTACGCGAAGACCCTCGCCCGTCCGTTTGATGAGGTCGTGGCGGCGACGAGACAGGCGCTCGGAGAGGAGGGCTTCGGCGTCATCACGGAGATCGACGTGCGGCAAACCATGAAGGCGAAGATCGGAGAGGATTTCCGGCCCTACACCATCCTCGGCGCCTGCAATCCCCGTATGGCGTTTGAGGCTCTCCAGCTGGAGGATAAGGTCGGGATCATGCTGCCCTGCAATGTAATCGTGCAGGATGCGGGCGGTGGGCGCACCGAGGTCGCCGCAGTGGATCCCGTAGCTTCCATGGCGTCAATCGCCAACCACGCCTTAATGGAGAAGGCTTCGGTCATTGGTGCAAGTCTCAGGGCCGCAATTGACCGCATTCACGACTAAGCGGTGAATTGGAGCGAGCGATCGCCGCGATGAGCGGCCGTTCCGTACGTCGCCAATGGGTCGATTTGTCCTGTCGCCCGAAGTGCGGGAGAGCGGCGCGATCACTGCGGATCATCAGGCCGATCATATCGGCGCCACCCGTCCCTCGCCCGAACCCGATCTGGCAAAAGACTGGCCTGTTTAGCGCGTCCGGGCCGGGGTCCCTGCGGGCCCTGGGTGTGTAACGCCACTTCGCCCGCCTAGGCCAACTCTAGTTCGACCCGGCCGGAAACCTTGCTGACTGGGTGCTGCTCCACCCGAATGACAACATGCCCGCCAAGCCGCGTGATCGCGTCCAGGAGCTTGTCCGTAGACATGCCGGCGATCTTGCCATTGTAGAGTTTGGAAAGGCGGGGTTGAGGGATGCCGACTAGGCGGCTGAACGCCACCTGACCAAGGCAAAGCTCCTCTTGATAACGGAAGAGCACCGCGACCAGGTCGGCCTTGTGAGATAGCCGTTCGGCAACCGCGCCTTCAAAGCCGATATCTTCGAAAACATTGCCGCTGCCTTCTTCATATTCAATCCTGGTGGTGCTCATGGCGTCTTCCTTTGCAGCTGGGCGTGAAGAGTTTTGGCGTCCTTAAGGCGGCGTTCAATCAGATCGATATCGGCCTGCGGCGTCGCAATCCCGCTTTTCGATTTCTTTTGGAAACAGTGAAGGACATAAACCACCCCCTCCAATTCGATTGTGTAGACCGCGCGATAGGTCTCCCCGTCGTGGTCCTCGGAAAGTTGGACGGCGCCTTTGACCTTCCCCTTCAACGGCTTTGCATCCGTGGGCGTCCGTCCCTGCTGAACACCGTCCAGCGCACCGCCAAAATCCTTCCGGACAGCGTCCGGCATATCGGACAAGTCCCTTCGACTGCTGCCCATCCATCTGATCGGCTTCTTGGTCGTCATTTGTGGTTTATATCAAATCTGATCTAAAAGTCAATCTCACCCATCCCGCCGGAAAGCCGACCTTCAGCGGCGCTCCCGCGCTGACGCGGCCTTGCGCAGAGCGCCGCGTCGATATTCATGAAGGCTGCGGTTAGACTACTTCCGAAAAGCCAAAGGAGTCGCCATGGTCCACCCCGTCTATGCCCACATGCCGACCACGGTGTTTGAGGAGATGTCGGGGTTGGCCCGTGAGCTTGGCGCGATCAATTTAGGCCAGGGCTTTCCCGACGACCCCGGCCCGCTGACCATCCGTCAGAAGGCCGCCGACGAGGTTCTGAACGGTTACAACCAGTACCCACCCATGGCGGGACTACCCCAGCTGCGCCAAGCGGTGGCTGGCCACTACCAGCGCCACCAAGGCCTGGACCTCGACTGGCAGACCCAAGTCACAATCACGTCTGGGGCAACCGAAGCGCTGGCGTCCACCTTCCTGGCTCTCATCGAGCCCGGCGACGAAGTGATCGTCTTTCAGCCGGTCTATGACGCCTATTTGCCCTTGATCCGCCGCGCCGGGGGCATTCCAATCCTGATCAAACTGCAACCCCCCCACTGGCGCTTCGACCGGGCGATGCTGGCGGCCGCCTTCACCGACAAGACCCGCTTTGTGGTCCTCAACAACCCCATCAACCCGACAGGCACCGTCCTGCCCCGCGAGGATCTCGATCTCCTCGCGCAGTTCTGCATCGCCCATGACGTTATCGCCATCTGCGATGAGGTCTGGGAACAGGTGATCTTTGACGGCCGAACCCATCTCCCCCTGATCGCCCTGCCCGACATGGCCGAGCGCACGGTCAAGATCGGCTCGGCCGGTAAGATGTTTGGGCTCACCGGCTGGAAGGTCGGCTTCGTCTGCGCCGCGCCCGCGCTAACCCAGGCCATATCGCGCGCCCACCAGTTCCTCACCTTCACCACCCCGCCCAATCTGCAAGCCGCCGTGGCCTGGGGCCTGGACAATCCCGGAGATTGGTTCGAGGCCATGCCGCGTGCCCTCGCCGGTTCGCGCGACCGCCTGACGG
>JANPNB010000009.1:0-15868 GCA_031427275.1 Alphaproteobacteria bacterium
AGATGCGCGAGAGCCTGCCCAAGATGATCGCTGAGACCTTCGACAAGGAAGACCTCTGCGCCGATGCGCCGATCACTCAGGTTATCGCCGAGATCAGCGAGGCCCTGGATATCCCCGTCGATTGGGACCTCTGGCGAGAGACGATCGCCGAGGCCTCGCCCCCTGATGATCTCTCCAAAGACCCACCCGATCATCTCAAACCCGCCGAGATCGATCCCGACACCGAACCGGTCTAATTCCTTCCCGCCACGAAGTGGGGGAAACCTACCCCAACAGCCTCTTGGCTGGAGGGTCGATGGGGGTTCGTAACTGACATGCACGACCTCTCGCCTCCATCGTCACGTGCCACCTTCGACGTCCTTCCCCCACTACGTGGCGGGAAGCCAAGCGTGCACGCCGCTACTCCGGCGCGGGCCGTGCGCCATACACAAATCGCCAGTCGTCCACGTCCGACAAGAGCGTGTCGCGCAGGCTGAGGACAATGGCGCGCAGTTGTTCGTACAGTGGAACCTCGGTACTCGGCAGGGCTGCGTCCTTGTCGGCATCCTCGATAAAGCGGGCCAAGGCCAAGTCTAACCGGTCGATACCGGCCTTGGTCTCCCCCGATCTCTGGGCGAAACGCTCAAAATCCCCCTGAAACCGGACCGCGGCCAAGGCCGCTCCAAACGCTGGCAGCGCACCGTTCAGCAACATGAACAGCGTCACGCCGATCTGCAGTAAACCTCCGCCAGCATGGCCGTTTCCGTGGACCATGCCGATCGCCAGGGTAATCAGCGACAACATTCCAGAGCTGAACAAGGCCATGACCAAGATCCGCAATCCACCCCGCTCCAACCCGTGATGAATGCGCGCCAGGGTCTGTGCATTGCGGTCGTGATAGCTGGCTTGAGTCGCAACCACGCCCTCTCGGATCGCCACCGCGATGGCGCGCAGGGCCTGCGGGCTCGCATCCAGATTGGGCGATCCAACCGGGGCGACATAGGCATTGAACAACCAGGCGGTCCACGGCGCGCCTGGCCCCAAGACTCGTCTTCCGGCCACACCCAGTAAAGCCGCAGCCCAGTGGGCGCGCATCTGCTCGCTGATCTCGCGGGCCGCCAGCAACCGCTTGTGACGGGTCCGGTGTCGGCCGCCGTGGGCGATATGCCAAGCGACAAACAGGATCGCGAACTCCGCCGTAGCGAATAGGGCGTGCATCCCGACCACCAAAGCCAATAGGCCCGTCGTTACCGCCACAGCACCGAGGGCGAAAATCAACACATAGAGCGAGCGGTAAGCATGCCCCAACCGGGTCGCGATGGCGTCTGCGGAAGCCCACGGGCCAGCGAATTGGCTGCGGGCCCGCTCAAATCCCGTGCCGTTCACACCGCGGGGTAGGCCAAGCCAGTCAGGGTCCTCTAAGTCGCGGGCCACGTAGTCGCAAGCCTGATCAAGTTCCAGCAGGGGCGGCTTGCGGCCCTGGCCCGTCTTGCGAAACAGAGCGCGGCGGGCGGGCAGGACCAACAGGTTGTGATAGAGCGACCATGCCGTCTTTTTTGGCACGCCTTCATCATTGAGATAGCGCGCGAGTCCCGCCGCCGGCGACTCGCCGCCCATTTGGGAGGGATCTTGGTCGGCCGTCAGCAGGGGTGCGATCAAGGTCTCCAACCGCATGGCGTCATAGGGCACCGAGCCCTGTGCGACGACCTGGAAAACATCCTGCTCTTGATTGGTGACGACCAACAGGGCGCGCTCGCCGCTCACCGGATCTATCCAAACCACAGGCATTCCGCGCGACACCGCCTCGGCGACCACATCAGCCGCACCCCCGCGTCCTCGGGCGGGCAGCCCATCCCAGATCGCGATCAAGACGTCCGATTGATCCAGCAAAACCGAGCCCAGAGTCGCAAATCGGCGATCGCGCCAGTAGGCGGCCATCGGCGTGGCAGTGTTGGCGCTTGGCGGGGTCCAGTCGGACAAGATCATGTGCGCCGAAGCTTGAGCCAATCTCACCCGCATCACATGGGCGGCTTCGGCGCTGTCGAAGGTGCCGGCATAGGCCTCCAGCCCGAAGGGCAGAACCGCCTCCAGTCGACGGTTCACTTCGCTGGGAAATGGGGTTTCGAAGAACGCGTCGGCGGCAATCTGGTCGGCACCTTCGGCCAAGGGCGACACCAGCGCCAGGGTCGGCCGATACTCTGAAAACGCCGGATTATCTAGTTTCGAAAGGCACGCGGCCAGGTCGACGAAGGTCGTTGTGCAGGCTTGACGGACCTTGTCCACATCAAGAGGCCGATCTGCGCGTGGGCGATGTCCCGTCACCGCGACCCGCAAGAACGGGCTCGGTCTCGGCGGTCGGGCTTTAGCGACGTTCAAGGTCACTTCCTCTTTCAATGTGTCCTCCATTGAATTCCCGAAAACGGCTCAAACTCTTACCCGTCGGACCCACGCCCCGCCGCGAACAAGGGGAACCTAGTCGATGAACGCAAAACGGTTGAGTCCTTGATCGTCGGTTTGGACGGAAATCCTGCGTCCAATTGGGTCATGAGTTTTTGCAGCGGCTAAGGTCTCGGCGTCTCCGTCTGCGGGATTGGCTGCGAACCGCCGCCCCGTGCCGTCTAGACGTCCGATGGCAACCACCAGATCGCCGTCCCGATGGGGCATGACCGTATAGGTTTCTAAGGTTGCGGAACCCTGCGCGGTCTCAATTTCCAAACCCGGAATGGTCGTTTCAGCGATCTTACCGCGCCGCTGATCAGGTTTCGACCAATCGGTCGGCAAAGTCGAATAGATCCCGACCGAAGACTTAGACAGCATCCCGCCATTGGCCGAGACGAAGCCAAATGAGCCGGGTGCTTGACGAACAGCCGACACCACTTCGGCAATTCCGTGCATCGAGTAGTTGTTCCCCGCTCCGCCGAAATAGGGCAGCCCACCGGTGAGTGTCAGGCCCCGAGGATCGCCCGGCGCAATGCCAAGTCCATCGATCATATTGAAGACCGCGATCGGAAAGCAGCTGTAGATGTCGAAGAAGGTCAGGTCAGCCTGGGTCACCCCCGCAAGGCTCATTGCTAACGTCGCTGCGGCCACGGCCTGGGGGCTGGTGGCGATATCGGGCCGTTCCATGATCGTCAGTTCGTTGGCATCGCCCTGACCGTGCAAAAATACCCATCTGTCCATAGGCACGCCCAATTCTCGCGCCTTTCCGACACTGGTCAGCAAAGACTGAAGCAGCCTGGTTAACTTGGTCGCGTGCCACCAGCATGCGGGCAAAGGGATCGGCCACGATCCGGTTTCTCTCACTGACCGTGACCAGCTCGGTCGCTGTCTTGGCGATCGGTGCCGCAGCATAGGGATTGGACGCGGCCACCTCAGTGAATGGCGCAAACAGCTCCCCCATTGTTTGGGCGTAGGCCTCCCGGCTCAAACCCAGTTTGCCGCGCCGAGCATTTTCAAAGAGCGCATAGGCCGGAATGGCACCGCGAATCCGGTGGCGGCCAAGGGTTGGGGTGAACATGCCCTCGAGCCCATAACCCCGGTCCTCCAGGTCGCCCTCGACAGTCTCTGACCAATCTGGTGTTTCTTGCTTTGACTGAAGGTGCAGCACGGTGGACATGGCCTCTGACCCTGTCAGCAGCACGACCTGCGCCTCACCGGCCGCGATGGCTGCACAGAACTCGCCCACCAATCGCTGGGGTCCTTGACCGCCGGTAATCTCCAAGATCGCCCGGCGAGGCTTCGCCCCAAGCCCAAGCCCGACCGAGCGGGGGAAATTATTGGACGCGCCAAAGGGCGGTTTGGCCATCGGTGTTGAGATTTCAAATTGGCGGATCGCCGCAATCGTATCTATCGCCGCAGCGACGTCACCTGTTGCGCCGCAATTCAAGACGGCCTGCCGCGAGGCCTCGACCGCCAGCGCGAGCGGCGAGCGCGCGCGATATCCGACATCGCTGGGTCGCTCAGCGGCTTGTCCAACACCGATCAGAACAGGCGTCATATCGTGCGGAGTAGTCATTGCATCTCTCTTGCTAAACTCTGACGCCGAATTTGGGGCTTGTGCCAAAGCCTGTGCCACACTTGCCGCAGCGGCACACCATCGCTCCTGGTCGGGTTTCCACTGAAAAATGGCCGCTGAGGCTAAGCAAATCGTCTCCACCAATAGCTTGGTCCAACATCCGGTTGTATCCCATAGGCATGTTTGCGACTCGACGACCCCGTTGGCCCCTTGCCCTAGGCATGCTTCTCGTCATCAGCACACCCATGCAGGCGCAAGCGCCGACTAACGCCAACCACAAGCCCATGATCGACGCGTTCGTCCAGCGGACTAAGATGCCGCGCAATGCCGTCGTCGTGGTCAAGCCAGATATTGTGATCGGTTTACGAAGCTTACCGGCGGTGCATTCCGCAGCTGACAAACTAACTCTCCAAGGCGAGGTCATTGATCCGGAAGCCGTCGCGCGTCTCGGCTACCAGTCCATGCGCTCGCTGGTCGCCATCAACTGCGAAACACGCCGTGACCGGGTGGTCGAGATGGAGGTGTTTTCCCTGCCCAATCTGAAAGGTGCCTCCCAGAAACGCGCCCTGCCCGGGGGATGGGTTCAGCCCTCCGAAGATGCTTATATGGCAGACGTCATCCGCATGATCTGCAAACCACAGCTCCCCCAGGCAGTAGCGATTGATGTGCCACCTACCCCACCAACCCTCAAGCCGACGGTCGGACTAGGGCCGCGCCCCAAACCACCGGTTAGCCTCCCTGCCCCGGCAGCTGCTCCGGGACCCGCTGGCACAGCGATCGCGCAAGTCGGCGCCGTCGACTCAGAGGCAGCGGCGCAAGCGATGCTGAAGAAATTAGGTGATCTCATCACACCGCCCCTGACCAACCGGGTAGAGGTGGCCCAAGTTGGTGGGCGCACCTATTATCGCGCGCAAATCACCGGCTTTACCTCACGACCTTCGGCGGTGGCATTTTGCGCAAAGATTGTTGCACGTGGCGGTTCATGCCTTGCCCGTTAATGCGTGTTTTCAGCCCGCGTCCATTTCAGCTAAGCAATTCAGAGTCGTGTCGAATTCAACATCCTGAGTTTCGGCCCTACTCATTCTGAGTATTCATGCACGCAATACACCCGACTCTGCGAATTATTTTTATTCTGTGAGAGTAGGAAAATGCGTCCAAGGCCAACGCGAGCAGCGCTCCTATTAAATAATTTTCCCATTTTTTCAGAAATTTAAAGGCGACCCTGACTCCCCATGCCTCTTGCGCATGATTGGACGATTGTGTCGTCAGCGTTGATCGAATATTGCAAACGTCGATGCAAAGCGCCAACAAGCTGCATAGTTATTCGCATCTCAGTCGCCGAACCAGGAGACACTAACGTGGCCGAACTCTCCAACAAGACTCCAGATCCGATGGATATCGCTTTGGGTGCAACTGTTCGCATTCGTCGTCGAACCATTGGCATGTCGCAGGAGTCATTGGCTGAGCAGTGCGGGGTCAGCTTTCAGCAGATTCAGAAATACGAGAATGGTGCCAATCGCATCTCGTTCTCCCGGCTGGTCCAGATCGCGCGGGCGCTCAAGTGTCGGGTCGTGGATCTCATGGATGTGCTCGACAACGAAGGGCAAGGCGACGTCGGCGACCTGGACCTGCTGGGTAGAATGCGCACGCCTGGGGCCCTGGACCTGCTCAGCGCCTTTGAGCAATTACCACAAGAGGCGCGCTCTGCCCTGGTGAGCTTTATGCGCGCTCTCACCGAGAAAGATGGCCTAGGCCGTATCCGTCAGCGCTAAGGCTGCTGACTCAGCAACTTGTCGATCACGGCTTTAGCATCCTTGCCGGCCCACTCTGCAGGACCAAGAACGCGGCCTTTCTCCAGACCATCCTTACCATAAATGACCGTTGTCGGCATCGCCGCTGTGGGTGGAATGAGGTCATAGGGCAGCTTCAGTTTGGGGTCGCGGTAGAACACCAAGGGTGCATGTTTTCCGATGAAAGCGCGTGCCTTGTCGGCGTCTCGTTCCCCGTCCAGCGAGACAACAACCACCGCGACAGGCTTGCCCTGATAGTCGCGCGCCAGTTTGGCCAAGGTCGGCATTTCCAGGACGCATGGCCCACACCACGTCGCCCAGATATTGAGCACGACAACCTTGCCTTTGAAGTCGGCAAGACGGGTAACTTTGCCCGAAGAATCCAAGAAACTTGTGGCTGGCGCAGGACCTGCCTCGGTAGGCAAGGTGAGCTTGGCCATCTCGCCCTTGGCCAAACTCTTTAGCCCGGTTTCCTGACGGGGGTTTATGGACGACTGCGCAATGATGTAGACAACCCCTGCGACGCCTAAACCGGCGAAGCACCAGAGGGCCCATTTGAGCAGGCTCGACCTGGGTTGACCCGTCTCAATGTCTTGACCTTCACCCATATGACCGAAGACTCCTTAGACCCTAAAAATGGCCCCGCCGACCAGGCGGAGGGCCAAGCCATGTGGGGCGGACGGTTTAGCGCCAAGCCCGCTGAATTGATGCAGGCAATCAATGTCTCCATCGGATTTGATCGCAGGCTTGCGACCCAAGATCTTGCCGGGTCCCGCGCGCACGCCGCGATGTTGCGCAAGCAAGGCGTGATTTCAATCCCCGACGAGACGCAAATTCAGGCTGGACTTCAAACCATCGAAGCCGAGCTTGCTGCGGGGACCTTTCCGTTCCGCGAGGAATTTGAAGACATCCACATGAATGTGGAAGCAAGGCTTCGTGAGCTGGTGGGGCCTGTAGCTGGCCGCCTGCACACGGCAAGATCTCGCAATGATCAAGTGGCCTTAGACTTTCGCCTCTGGGTTCGCGAAGCCTGCGATCGCACGATCGGCCAGCTGAGAGCGCTGCAATCGACCTTGATTGCCAAGGCTACGGCCCATGCCGATACCTTGATGCCGGGCTTCACCCACTTACAGCCAGCCCAGCCCGTGACCTTTGGTCACCACCTCTTGGCCTATGTAGAAATGTTCGGACGTGATGTTTCCCGGTTCGCCGACGCGCGGCGGCGGATGAATGAGTGTCCGCTCGGCGCCGCCGCACTGGCTGGCTCCCCGTTTCCAATTGATCGGGAAGCCACCTCGCGCGCTCTCGGTTTTGACCGCCCGACGGCCAACTCTCTCGATAGTGTCTCAGATCGTGACTTTGCCCTGGAGAGCCTTTCGGCTGCGACGCTTGCTGGCATCCACCTTTCAAGATTGGCCGAGGAGATCGTTGTCTGGACGACCCCGCAGTTTGGCTTCATCCGCCTATCTGACGCCTTCACCACCGGGTCGTCGATCATGCCGCAAAAGAAAAACCCGGACGCGGCCGAATTGGTCCGGGCGAAGGTCGGTCGTTTGCTTGGATCGTTTACCCAACTGACCGTTGTCATGAAGGGGCTACCCCTCGCCTATTCCAAAGATATGCAAGAGGACAAGGTCCCGACCTTCGAAGCCTTCGATGCCTTGGAGCTCTCTCTATTGGCCATGGCCGGCATGGTCGCCGACATGGAACCTGTCGTCACCAAAATGTCCCAGGCTGCCGGCGCTGGGTTCTCCACAGCAACCGATCTCGCCGACTGGCTGGTTCGAACCTTGGACATGCCGTTCCGTGACGCCCACCATGTGACGGGCTCAGCGGTGAAGCGCGCCGAGGTCTTGGGCTGCGATCTATCCGAATTGCCGCTCTCTGAGCTTCAGGCGCTATCTCAAGGCATCACCGCAGATGTCTATGAGGTCCTAACGCCGAGGGCCTCTGTGGCCAGTCGTAAGAGCTATGGCGGAACCTCGCCCGATCAAGTCCGCGCTCAGATCGCGCGTTGGAAGGAGATACTGAAATGACCCTCCGTTTCCTCGGAACGATCGCAACAGCGCTGCTGATCACCACAGGCATCGCGGCTTGTGGCAAGTTGGGTGAGTTAGAGCGGCCCAGCCCCATATTTGGCAACTCCGACGCTGACGCCGGACCAGATCCGACCAGAAGTGTGCGAACAGTCGATCCCCGCGACCCAAATTCCGATCCGGCCCCGTCTCGCACCGGTCCAGTCGATCCGACGGCCACGCCGAAGCGATGAACCACTTTGAACAAGTCGGCGGTGAACTTGCCTGCGAAGGTGTTGCCCTAAGTCAGATTGCGGCGTCGGTCGGCACTCCGGTGTATGTCTATTCTAGCGCCACTTTGGAAAGACACTTTCTGGTTCTGCGCGATGCTTTGGTGGCGGAGGGGCTGCGCGGCGAACGCGGCGGCGATCCGCTGATCGCGTTTGCGGTGAAGGCAAACTCCAACATCTCGGTCCTAAAAACTCTGGGTCGGCTCGGGGCCGGCGCAGATACCGTTTCAGAAGGCGAGATTCGCCGGGCCCTCGCGGCCGGAATTCCAGCGGAAAAAATTGTCTTCTCAGGCGTAGGCAAGACCGCATCTGAGATTGCCTTCGCGTTGAAGTCTGGGGTCTACGAAATCAATGTCGAGTCTGAGCCTGAGATGCACCTCGCCTCGCAGGTTGCGCAATCGCTCGGCACCCGTGCTGTCATCGCCATTCGGGTGAACCCCGATGTTTCCGCCGGTGGCCATGCCAAGATCTCGACAGGCAAGTCAGACAACAAATTCGGAGTTTCATTCTCCGAAGCTGAGCGGCTCTATGTCCAAGCAGCCAACAACGCCGACTTAAAGCCCGTGGGGGTCACCTGTCACATCGGTAGCCAGATCACAGACCTTGCACCCCTGGAACAAGCTTTCACCAAGATGCGGGGCCTAGTTGAACGCCTTCGCGGGGAGGGGCTTGCCGTGGATCGCCTCGACCTTGGCGGGGGCCTTGGCGTGCCCTATTTCAACCAGCCCACACCGCCTAGTCCAGCCGACTACGCCCGCATGATCGCCAAGACTCTGGGCGGTCTAGATGTTGCCTATTCCTTTGAACCCGGCAGGATGATCGCGGCTAACGCCGGCGTTCTATTGGCGACAGTCCTCCACATCCATGAACGGCCAGAGGGCCGCAAGTTCGCGGTGTTGGACGCTGCGATGAACGATCTGATCCGCCCGGCGATGTACGACGCCTACCACCACATCCGCCCTGTCAAGCTGCGAAACGCCTCAAACATCACCTACGACGTGGTTGGTCCGATCTGCGAAACCGGCGACACCTTCACGCGGGATCGCGAAATGCCCCCGTTGGCGGCCGGCGATCTGGTCGCGTTCATGAGTGCCGGGGCCTACGGCGCTGTGATGGCTAGCGAGTACAACAGTCGGCTTCTCGTCCCCGAGGTGCTGGTGAAGGGATCAAATTATGCCATTGTGCGCCCTCGCCCCACTTACGACGACATGCTGGCACGTGAGACCACCGCGTCGTGGCTTTAGCCAGATACATTCGAGATCAATCTAGTGCGCCGACATAGGGTAGTCCCCGCATGGCCCCACTTGAGTCCATGCCGTAGCCAACCAAGAAGCGAGCCGGGGCGTCCCATGCGCTGAAGTCAGGCTCTATTGCGCGTGGAGTTGGCCAAGGCTTGGTGGCGAATACCGCTGTCAAAACCTCGCTGGCTCCGGCATCGCGGACCAAACGGTGGGCCTCCGAAAGAGAAAGCCCAGTATCCACGACATCATCAATGACCAAGGCGCGGCGTCCAGACAATGGCCGCTGAAGGTCTGCCCGAACCTCGCAACGCCCCAGGCTCGCCCGCTCATCGCCGTAAGAGGCCAGCCAAAGCGCATCGAAGCGCACATGCCGGCCGATCCGCGCCAGCGCTCGCGTTAAGTCCGACGCGAACCATAGACCGCCCGTCAATAAGCAGACGGCAACTGTCTCGTCATCGATCCGCGGTGCAATCTCAACCGCAAGTGCCGCAACCCGCGCCGCGACCTCGGCTTCGCCCAACAGGACAAGGGGCGCATCGCGAAGTGGACTAGTCATGATGTTCCAAGGCGTAGGGCGAATTGGCTGGCAAAGACTGGGCCTCCACCGGCGGTGGGCCGTGTTCAACAACTGGCAAAGCCTCGGCTGAGGGTTCGGCTGCATGTGCCGCATTCGGACGCAACAGCGGAGTCGCTAAGGGCTTACGGACAACCTCACGCGATGCCTTGGGCAGTCCCTTGTGGGCCGCCTCCGGCGCAAATGCGACCTCCAGCTGGTTTGCCGAAGCTGGAGGGTCCAAGATAGCAATCGCAAAATGGCGCGTCTCCCCGGGAGGCACAACAGCGTCAGCCGGCTGCGCGATTTTAGTCGCGAGAAGTCGGCCGTCCTTGGTTAAGAGACTGATCCGCAAGGGTGGTGCCGTGACGGCCTTGTCCTTCACATTGCGGAACATTCCCGACACGGAGAGAGCCGCGTGGCCCTCCTGTAGTGCAGGCTCGGCCCGAACCCCCTCAATGGTCAATCCAAGACTGTTAACCGGCATACCAATCCAGGCATAGGCGGCGGCCGTCTTGGGCCAGAGGCTCACGACATTAATCCGAAATACGGCTGCGATCGCGATCATTACAACGAGAGCGGCCGCCATCGCGGCCCATACGACCCCTGTCGTAGCGGCTTGCCGAACCTTTCTTGAATCGGCGGCCTTAGCCCGGAACTCCTTGGGTAGTTCCTTCGCGGCGACCTCAGTGGGTTCTGGGTCGGCCGTCAGACCCGCAGGCTCGACGCTTGAAACCGCGGGGTCGACATCTTCGGTTAGCTCGGGTGCTACAGCGACTGGATATGCGGTCCAGCGGTGTTCGCACGACGCGCACTTCACCGTGCGGCCGTCCGTCGGAAGCTTGGCTGCGTCGACATTGTAGCTCGTGGAGCATTCAGGACAGGTCAGGATCATCGCGCGCCAACTGTAGAGGCGTTCGCCAACAACAGGCGACTCCCTAAGACCTGGCGTAATGATGTTATTCCCAGCATTTTGGGCGTGTTCCCCTATTCGGCGAGGTTATCCGATTCCCTAGCAATCGCGACATCCCCTAACCAAGACCACCCCTGTTCGCCTTTGCATGCTAAGGTTAGGCTTGGATGCAAATCGCGTGAAGTAGAGGATTCCAGTGACGGCCTTCGCGGATAGCATAGCTGAAAACGAGGAGGTGCTTCGGTTTGACGACGTTTCGCTACGCTATGGTCGCAACCCAGAAACGCTGAAAGATCTAAGCTTTGGGCTGCAACCTGGGTCTTTTCATTTCGTCACGGGAGCGTCCGGAGCCGGAAAGAGTTCGCTCCTAAAGTTAATCTATTTGGGTGCCAAACCCAGCAAGGGACTAATCCAGTTGTTCGGCCGCGACGTGTCCTCGATTGCCGCGAAGCATCTGCCGATGCTGCGACGACGTATCGGCGTGGTCTTCCAAGACTTCCGACTCTTGGATCATTTGTCTGCCTTCGATAATGCCGCACTACCGCTCAGGATCGCGGGCCGGAAACCTGAAACCTATCGCGAGGATGTCGAGGAACTGCTGGCATGGGTTGGTCTGCGTGACCGCGCCAATGCCCTACCTTCCAGCCTTGCGGGGGGGGAGAAACAGCGCCTAGCCATAGCGCGGGCCGTCGTAGGTCGACCTGATATCCTCCTGGCCGACGAGCCGACCGGAAATGTCGACCCAGAGATGAGCCTTAAACTATTGCGGTTGTTTGTAGAGATGAACCGCATGGGCACCACGGTACTCATTGCCACCCACGATCAGGATTTGGTCGCCCGTTCGGGAAAGCCGGTGCTCAACTTGGTGGATGGCCGATTGGCCCCGCGGGATAGCTGAGGCAAGCGTGGCGCAGACATCATCCCGTTTTGCACGAAATTCGCCGCTGTTGCCGGTCTCCGACGCGCGCGACCGGGGCCTGATCTTCGTCGTCGCGACTCTATGCTTCTTGGCATGCCTAACCACTTTGGCCGTATTGGTCGCCAATCGTGCTACTCTGGGGTGGACCAGCCAGTTGCAAAGCCAGGCTACCGTTGTCATCCGACCCCGCGCCAATGAAACACCGGACTCGGCGGCGGCACGCGCGGCAGAAGCCCTCGCCAGCGTGCGCGGAGTCGTTGAGGCCAGAGCGCTCGAAAAAACGCAGGCCGAAGCGCTGGTCGCCCCCTGGTTGGGCGACATTGGCGACCTAGATGACCTTCCCATCCCACGGCTTGTGACGGTGGAACTCGACCCGCGATCCCCCGCCACAACCAGTGATCTAAATCGTGCCCTGAGGGCTCAGGGTCTAGATGGGCTCGTCGATGATCATTCGGTCTGGACAAAGGACATCGCCAAGGCCGCAAACATTGCCCGTGGGTTTGGGATCGGGATTCTAGCCCTACTCATCAGCGCGGCAGCCTCGGTGGTCGCGTTTGCGACCCGCGCTGGTTTGAAGTCGCGACGTGACCTCGTCGAGGTGCTGCATCTTGTCGGCGCTCAGGACATTTATATCGCAAGGCTGTTTCAGGAGCGCTTTGCTCAAATGGCCGGCTGGGCCGGTTTCCTTGGGGCAATCGGCGCGGCCTTAATCGGTGTCGCCCTCAGACTTGCGGTTGATATCCCGAGCCTTACCCTTGCCTTGCCAATCGCCTGGGGCGATCTCTTGGCGCTCTTACCCTGTCCTTTGATCGCAGCCCTGATTGCCGCTGTTGTGGCCCGCCTTACCGCCGAAACACTGATTGCGGAGATAACGTGAAAACCTTGTCGGCCCTCGCCCTGCTTGTTGGACTGTGGGTGATCGGTTTGCTGACCTTTGCCGACCGCGTTGAGAGGTCGACACCAACTCCGCTGCCGCACCCCTCGGGCGGCATTGTGGCGCTCACGGGTGCTGGCTCCAATGAACGCATTGGTGCCGGAGTGGCCCTGCTCGAAGCCGGCAAGGCGCGGCGGATGTTGGTGTCAGGTGTCAATCGAGAGGCCAGCCGCGAAGATATCCGCACAGTGAGCAAAGCCGTCCGCAGGCTCTATGATTGCTGCGTTGACCTAGGCTTCACCGCCGCCGACACCGTCGGCAACGCGCGAGAGACCGCCGACTGGGCACGGGCCATGCGCTACCAGAGTTTGATCGTGGTCACCGCCGACTATCACATGCCCCGCGCTATGTTAGAGCTTCGGTCGACAATGCCGGATGCCGAGTTGCAGCCTTATCCCGTGGTGACCTCCGGCTTCAACGCGCACAATTGGTGGCGGAGTCGTGGCGGAGCCCGCTTGATGGTGGTGGAATATTCGAAGTATCTGACCATTCTTGGTCGCGAGACGGTGCGCGGGTTGGGTCCTCGGAACCCGCAACCTCAGACCAAACCATGAAAGGCTGACCTGTGCTTGCCCTGCGCTCTCTGCTGTTCACAGCGCTATTTTACATCTGGTCGCTTGCCTTCTCGCTGATGATCCTTCCGCTGCTTTTGGCCCCCTCGATCTGGATGGTCAGGTCCTTAAGCATCTGGAGCGCGGGCATTAACTTCCTGCTCAAGGTCTGCTGCGGCATCACCGTGGAGGTGCGCGGAAAGCAATTTATCCCCACTGGTCCGGCCCTGGTCGCTCCGAAACACCAGTCGATGCAGGACACCTTTGCGCAGTTCGGAATTCTGCCGCGCGGGGGGCTTTTTGTGATCAAGAAGGAACTGATGTGGATCCCGTTCTTTGCTTGGTACGTCTTGAAGATGGGCGGCATTGTCGTTGATCGCGCAGGCCACAGCGCCGCGCTCAAGTCTATGGTCGCCCAGGCTAAGCTGCGCTTCCAGCAGAATCGCCAGCTCATCATCTTCCCCGAGGGCACGCGCGGAGAGCCCGGCACGCCTGGAGACTATAAGCCCGGCATCGCGGCGCTCTATCGCGAGTTAGAACTTCCGGTGCATCCGGTCGCCACCAACTCCGGCGTTCACTGGCCGGCCCACGGCTTTTTGCGCAAGCCAGGGATTATCGTGTTTGAGTTTCTCGAGCCCATCCCGCCCGGTCTAAAGCGAGGTGAGTTTATGCGCCTGCTTCAAGAGCGGATTGAACCTGCGTCCCAAGCCTTGTTGCCACTCTAGCCTCGACCCGAGCCAATAGAGCCTCCATCTTGAGATCTCGGATGCCTTCATCCATCAGATGAGAAACAAGGTCCCGCAGATAGTCGATGTTTGGTCCCGAGAGCCCAACGGCTCCGTCAATCAACTCGGCCTGACGCTCTGACGACAAAACCCCCGCCCACTGAGGATGGGCTAGGTCTGAAAGGAAGATTAGGGTGCTGACCTTTCGTCCGTCCGCCAGTCGCACCTGCGCGGAGGCTTCGACATAGGTTTCCGTTGGCTGCTCCCGTTCGCGCAGGTAAGCATAGACCCCCGCCCAGTCGGACTCGGCGATGCGGTAGGCCGCGCCGCGCACAGACCCACCTGGTGCCAGCCCCAGAACCAAACCTGGTCGTTCATAGGTTCCGCGGTGATGGACAGAATAGATGCAGAAAGCCCGTCGACGCCCGTATAGAGTAGCCGCCTGACGCTCTAGGTAGTCAAAACCTGGACGCCACATCAAAGACCCGTAACCGTAAACCCAACGCTCGACACCCATGGCCCGCCGCTCAACTCCACCGCAATCGCAACACCCTGTGCCGCAAGCCGAACCTGTCGGCAAACCCAGTCGCTTTTGGCTGTTTGCCCCGTTTGTCGTGTTGCTTATCGCCGCAGCACTATGGAGTGGTTACTGGCTTTGGCTGAAGGGTCAAATGGTTCGGCAGCTGGACACGGCGTCGGACCAGTTTCGCACGGCTGGCTACGAGTTGGCTTGGCGCGAGCGTAGGGTCGGTGGCTATCCATTTCGATTGGATGTCACCCTCAGCGACGCGCGCCTTGCAGACCCCTCAGGCTGGGTCTTAGAAATCCCGAAATTTGAGGCCGAGGCCTTCGCCTTCAGTCCCGATCATTGGGTCATGGCGGCTCCCGCCGGGCTTACGTTTTTCCGACCGGTTGGTGGCGGTGTCACCGTGATAGGCAAGACCCTGCGTGCCAGTTTGAACAACCTCAAATCCACACCGCCAAGCTTCTCCTTGGAGGGATCAGACCTGATCTTTACCCCGTCTCCCGGAGCCAAGCCTTTTGCCCTAGCTCGCGCGCAGCATCTGGAGTTTCACCTGCGGCCTGGTCCCGATGATCAAGGGGCCATGCTATTCAAAATTCTGGGCGGTCAGGCGGCACCTGACGGCTTTCTCGGCCGCGTGGCCGAGAACAAGCCCATGTCGATCATCTGGGACAGCCTGTTCACCAAGGCTGGCAAGTTTCGCGGTCAAACTTGGGTCGCAGCAGCAAGGGCCTGGTCAGAGCAGGGCGGCACTCTGATTGTTCGACAGGCCGGACTGACGGCGGGCTCGGCTAGTCTGGGAGCTCAGTCTGGAACATTGGGTGCTGATACCGAGGGGCTCTTGACCGGCAGCCTCAAGATGACCGCGCGCGGAGCGCCCGAGGTTCTCAACGCCTTGGCTGAAGAAGGTCTGATCTCGCCACTGGCTGCCATGTCAGCCAATGCGGTCGCGATCGCCAACCTAGCGCCGGGGCACACCGCTAATCTAACCGTCACGTTCCAAGCTGGACGCATAACGCTGGGGCCGGTCGCCTTGGGTCCGGCACCGCGCGTCTACTAGAATGAGCCTCATCGACCCGTTGCCTTGTGATCGGCTAGGGCGATGACGGCCTAGGTTTTGCCGTAACTCACAGCCATTCCGGCGCGGACGTCCTGCTGAACGCCATATTGGGCGAAGGGATAGCGGAAGCCGTTCTTGGCCAGAGCCTTCATACCAGCGATGGCTTTTTCGAAATACTCCGGCGGCGCGGCCATCAGCATCTCATCGTCCAGCACGCCGCCATAGCGCCGCTCGGCAAAGCACGGAATTGATAGGCTGGGCGGATAGTGCCCTACCCCAGCTGTCGGCGCAGGCCGTCTCGCCGACCACGCTCCAGTCAAAGCTCTTATAGCCGCTCCATTGCAGGCCGTTGATGAAGTA
>JANPNB010000010.1:0-18497 GCA_031427275.1 Alphaproteobacteria bacterium
GCTATTTGTCGCCGAGGGTGCGAAGGTTGTGATCGTCGGTCGCAACATCGAAAAAGGTGAGGCAATGGTCCGCTCGCTGGGCACCAATGCCTGCTTCTTCAAGGCCGATGTCACGCAGGAAGCCGAGGTCAAGGCCGCTATCGACCATGCCGTTGCAAGCTTCGGACGCCTCGACATCCTGTTCAACAACGCAGGCGGCGGCACGCTGGGTGGGGTGGATACATTTACCGGTGACCAGTTCGATCACGCCATGCACCTCCTGCTTGGCAGCGCGCTGTTCGGCATTAAGCACGCAGCCCCAATTATGAAGCTTCAGGGTTGGGGTGCGATCATCAATAACTCGTCGGTCGCGGCCCTGCGCACTCATATGGGCGGCTATCTCTATTCTGTGGCCAAGGCCGGGCTGACACAGGCGACCAAACTGGCGGGAATGGAACTGGGACGACACGGTATCTCGGTGAACTGCATCTCGCCTGGCGGTATCGCGACGCCGATCTTTTTCGGTGGGTCGGCCCGTGCCGCAAACATGGATGATACCCGTCTGGATGCGACCATGGCCAAGCTCGAGCTTAATCTTGCCAAGGCAACACCGATTCAGAAATCGGGTCTCCCGAAAGACATCGCTGCCGCCGCCTTGTTCTTAGCCAGCGACGAAGGCCACTACGTCAATTGCCACGACTTGGTGGTTGATGCGGGCATGACGGCGGGCGGCCGAACCAATTTCGAAGACGCGACCGGGTAGGTTCGAGCCTAGACGAGGTTCCGCATAAGTGTCTGCCGGTTAAACGGAAACCCGTGCGATCAAGCAAAGGCCAAGAGGCTCATTCGGGCGACACTCATCCCAACTCGGGTGTCGCCTGCTTAGGTCGCAAGTCAGCTCCCCAGGTCACGACTGGTGGGTTGGCACCGACGCTTAAGACTTCAGCTTGGCGACGCATCATGTCCGGCCAGAAGCTGCCGCTAAAAACGTAGAAGCGGTCGCTCTTCAGAGCCTCCAAGGTGTCGCACGCGATGGCGTCGGCCGAGATGCCCCGGCCCTGAAACACCTCCGAGCCCCGCACATGGGAAGGATCATTCCATTCCCGATCGCTCCAAGGCTGATCAGCCGCCGGACGGTTGCGGCCAGACTTGTGGATCATGGTATCCACCATGCCAGGACAGACGACCGAGACGCCAATCTTGGTGTTCCACGCCTTTAGCTCCGAGTAGAGCGATTGGCTAATAGAGAGCGCGGCTGCTTTGGAGGAGCAATAGGGTGAATGCTCGCCAGTACCGCTAAAGGCGGCAAGCGAGGCTGTATTGATCACGTGACTCGGCTCGCCGTGAGCAATCATTCCCGGCACGAATGCCTTAATTCCGTGAATAATGCCCCAGACATTCACGTCGTGAACCCATCGCCAATCGTCCAGACTCAATTCCCAGAGCGGACCGGTAATCGAGACGCCGGCATTATTGACCAGCACATGCGCGTTGCCAAACTTAGCTTGTGTCGTTTGTGCCAGCGCCTCAACTGAGGCATAGTCGGCAACGTCGGTACGCACGCCTATTGTCTCGATACCCGCCGCCTGCAGGGCTTCTACCGCGCCATCCAATGCATCCTGTTGAATGTCGGCCAGCACCAGACGCATGCCTTCTGCCCCGAAGGACCGCGCCATCGCCAAGCCGATTCCGCTAGCACCGCCGGTAATGACGGCGACCTTACTTTTTAAGTCATCCACAGTCAGAATTCTCGCGTTCAGAGGTGATTTTCGAACCAGTCGAGTGCTGCCTGGCGCGCGGGCACCAGGTGCTTGTCATAGACTTGGTAATGGGTGCAGGGGAACGTGATGCGATCACAGATGACGCCGTTGGCCTTGACGATCTCGTAGGCAGCCCCACCTTGCAGCGCCGCCTCGTTATACTCTTCAAACTCAGCGTCTATAAATAGAGACGGAGCGCGGATGCCTTCAGCGCCCAACAGGGGCGAGTGGCCAAACTGCCGGGCCAGATCTGGTGTTCCCCGGAGCCCAGGCGAGGTATCGACACCCTGCGGCACGGGTGGATCAATCCGCGCGCGAGCCTTGTCGGCCATCCGCTGGTAGGCAAGGTCACGGTACCAGTTCTCCCGCGGATGCCCATAGCCGCCAATCTGAGCAACCAAAGCCTTAATTCGCGGGTCGGTACCTGCGACGAAAGTAACATGACCCCCGCCATAACTTGAGCCCCACAACCCGATGCGCTCGGGGTCAACGCCAGGCTCGCTCGCCAAGTAGGCCAAACATGCCCGGATATCCGCAATCTGATCAAGCGGATCAACGACCTCGCGTAGAACGCGCACCGGCAAAACGGCCTCACCCGCAGTGGTCAATGAAGGGGTGTTGGCCGTTGATATCAGCCGACCGTCGCTTTCCCCCCAACCTCGATAGTCAAACACCAGGCAAGCATAGCCGGCCGCGACAAAAGTCTCGGCATACAGCTGGATAAGATGCTCCTTGAGACCACCCCAACCATGACAGAGCAGAATGCCCGGACGCGATCCGTCGGTACCGCGAGGGTGCATCATCACAGCGGCGAGGCGCGACCCCTCCGCCCATATGCTCACTGCCTCTTTCTCGACATCGTACGTCATGTGCAGCTTACCTTCCTGTGACCAATCACCCACCGAGCAGATCGCAACCGGCACAAACCACATAGTCAAATTTATGACGCTTTGACATTGGAATATATGTATTCCGACATGAAAACATCGTCACGACGATACCGTATCAACAAATACAAGATTTCGCACAAGCGTGGCGACGGAAAGGTGTTCCGTAGAACCGTTCGCCGCCGGCTACGCTCGAGGCTGCGAGCCAAGACCCGCAGGCGAATGGATTTGGTTTAACAGACTATCGGTTGACCCTGAGCGTCGAGCGGGCCGACAGGAGCCATAGTGCGGCTCAGCACGCCGGTCTGCGTGGGCTTCTCGACCCGTCCCAGCCCATGCTGGATTGTGTAACCCAGCCGCTTCAAAAGGGGCGCGTTGTCAGGGGTCTCGAGCTCAGAATTCAAGCCCAGGAAAAAGTTCTCCTGTTGGCGTATAAAGGGGCGGCAGAAATAGGTCAGGATCGCATGCCGCAAGGTCGCGATCGTTTGGTTTGCGCCCGTCCCATGTATCAGCCGCCCATCAAAAACCAGGGCCGAACCTGCCGGACCGGCAGCGGCCAAAGTCGGCGTTGTCTGGTCTACGGTCCACTCTTCTCGCATGTGACTTCGAGGCCCCAATCGAGTGCCGCCGTTCTCCTCGGTGAAATCGTCAAGCATCCAGGCAATGTTGGCGACCAGCGGCTTGGCGGTCGCAAAAGGCACATAGCCCTGGTCAGTATGCAGATACATTGGCTCGCTGCCCGGCGCGGCGATGTTTGCGGTCGCAGAGGACAACAAGAAATCCTTCCCCAACAGGTGCCCCATCATTTCGTCGACCAGCGGATGCAGTATGAGATCTCGAAACGCTTGGCCCTTGTTGACCAGCATCCAGACCCGTTGATTAGTCCCACTGTCACGCCAGTCTAGCCCGGCAGCGACCTCCCCCGCTGCTTGCGCCACGACCCGCGCCCGCAGTAACTCAAGCTGATCCGGTGACAGTGCATCGCGCACAATACAATAACCAAATGTATCGAGGTCATTTCTCGCGATGATTCGATCAACCGTCGGTACCGGCAGAGAACGACTGGCTGTGGAATTCAAGTCCATGGATCGACCTTTGCTCAGAGACTGGTTGACACGCTGCGGTGTGAGACAAGCGAGCTTAGGCTTGGTCCGGAGACAATCTCAATCCAGTAGCCGTCCGGATCGCGAATGAAGGCTAGCCCCTTCATGGCACCTTCATCCGGACGTTTGACGAAGTGGACGCCCAGCTCCTCAAGCCGACGGCAAGCATCTTCGACATTCGGCACAGAAATTCCAATATGGCCGAAGCCGCGCGGCTCGGTGTTACCGTTATGGTAGGCGAATTTCGGATCAGACTCGCTGCCCCAGTTGTGAGTCAACTCCAGGAGCGCAGGCTGCTCGAATATCCATCGGGCGCGAGCGGCACTCTCTTTGGGCGGTTCGTCACCTGGGTAACCCAAGAAATAAAGGCTGAAACGAAGCTCTGTGAAGTCAAATCGGTCAAGCAGGCGCATGCCCAGAGCCGTCTCGTAGAATGCCAGCGATGGCCCCGGATCTCGGATGCGGAGCATTGTCTGGTTGAAGACGTAACCCTCAGTGGCGCTCATGCTTGACTGGACTGCGCTTGAGCCGCCCGCCGCATCCGCTCGACCTCTTCCCAACCGAGGTAGGCTGTGAAGCGCTCTCCATCGAAGTAGAGCAGCGGCCCCAGGCAGATAAACAGGTACTCGGTATCCTCAAGCGCCTCAGTCGCACCGTGCAGCACACCGTTTGGTTCATAAACGTAATCGCCGGTTTCCAGCACTCCGTCGCGGACCTTGAGCCGACCCTTCAAGATGAAGGTATGGGATGCGGAGAGATGTTTATGCGGCGGGGCTGTAAATCCTTTTGCCCATCGATAGAGGACCGCCCAGGTACCGCTCTCAGACCCCGTATAGAGCACTTTGGTGGCCGACATTTCCGAGTGGACGATCCAAGGCGTTTGGCTCGCCGCCACAAGGGTATCCTGTAGATCGCCGTTCAAGGGGCGGATGTCCTGGGGCAATGGCATGGAACGAATCTCCAATCACTTTTTGTTAGCCCGATATCGAGCAGCGGGCACGATGCGCAGTCCTAGCGAAGCTCATACCTAAAAGCCTAAGTTTTCCCAGACTAAGATCTTGTACGATTGAATGTCTTATTCAAACTTGACAGGTGCGACACCCGCATGTGACGCCATACATACCGCAATGTCAAAAAAAGAACGGCGGATACGCCGACTGGGGAAGAGATGCTGGATATCTCGTCGACTTCTGAGCCTAGGGCCCAAGGACCGGCCGCTCTCTTGATGTCATCCATGATCGCCGACGTCGTGGAGCACAGCCAACTCAAGACCGCGCGCCGCAACGAAGGTCTCTTCTTCTCGGCCTACGCTTTCATCCTCAAATGCGTCTCCGGCATCGGCCTATTCTTCGGCGGCCTACTGCTGGATATCGCCGGCTTCCCGCAGGGCGCTCACCTTGGTGCTGAGACGCACGCTGCGCCGGGTAAGCTGGCGAACCTGGAGATTCCCTTGAGGGTGACGCTCTATCTCGTGGGGGTAGCCTGCGTCGTCGCCTATCCGATCAGCCGAAGCCTACACCAAGCCAATCTTTATCGCCTCGAGGCAAGATCATGAGCCGTGACCTGTCACTTAGCGGGAAGGTGGCGATCGTCACCGGCGCGGCCGGCGATATCGGCGCAGCAAGCGTGCGATTGTTGGCGCGTCGCGGTGCAAATGTTCTCGCCGTAGACCGCGATGCGGTAGGGCTGGCGAGGCTTACGGCAGAGCTTGCAACCGACGCTGAGGTTGCAACATTCTGCGCGGACGTCACTGACGAGGCAGCGGTCGAAGCGTATGTGCAGGCTGCTGTAAAACGATTTGGCGGTCTGGATATATTCTTCAATAACGCCGGGATCGAGGGCGACGGCGAAAACGCTTGGCGGCTCACCTGCGAATTTCCTTTGGCCTCATTTAACCAAACCATGGCGGTAAATGTCGGCGGGGTGTTTCTTGGAATGAAGCATACCATACCGGCCTTACAGGCGCGTGGCGGCGGCAGCATTATCAACAGCTGTAGTCTCTATGGCATCAAGGGAAGCGCTGGACAGATCGCCTACGTGGCCTCCAAGCATGCGGTATTGGGCATGACCAAGACGGTTGCAGCAGAGGTCGGAAAGGACGCCATCCGCGTGAATTGCATCGGACCGGCCTTGGTCGAAGGACGAATGATGGATGAACTGATGCGTCAGATATCGGCCCGCAGTCCCGGCGCCCCAGCGCCCAGCGAGCCAAAGACATCGGCGATACCAAGGCCGGCACCGTTTGCGCCTTTGCGCCGTTGGGCATCGCCCGACGAGATCGCCCCGTTGGTTGCCTTCCTAGCGTCGGACGACTCAGCTTTTATAACCGGTGCGTACTACGCCATCGACGGAGGACTGAGCGCCATCTAGGTTGCGCTGTCTTGATGCCAACACCTACCACGCATCAATCCATTTCAGCTTCTTTTCGGTCCGCGCGGGCGGTGCAGGCAGCGCCCTCAGAGCCCCCACGATCCATCGCCGTGTGTCGGCCGGATCGATCACGTCATCGATGCTTGGCCCTCTGCCGCGGCTGAGCGCCTTGCCGGACTCATAGGCTTGGGCCACCATTTCGTCGAACTTTGCCTTGCGTTCGACCGGATCCTCAATCGCTGCCAGTTCGTTGCGGTAGCCCAACTTCACCGAACCTTCCAAGCCCATGCCGCCGAATTCCGCGGTCGGCCAGGCAACAGCGAACATCGAGGCCTGGTAGCTGCCACCGGTCATGGCGATAGCGCCCAAGCCGTAGCTCTTACGCAGGATCACGCTGAGGATCGGCACGGTCAGGTTTGCGCCAATCAGAAATAGCCGCGAGCAATGCCTGACCAAAGCGGTCCGCTCGATTTCCGGCCCTACCATCATCCCCGGCGTGTCCGACAGCGACAACACCGGAATGTCGAACGCCTCGCAGATTTGCAGGAACCGGGCGGCTTTATCGGCCCCGTCGCTGTCGATGGCACCGCCCAGATGTCGGGGGTTGTTGGCAATAATTCCCATCGGCCGTCCCTCGATGCGGACCAGGGCGGTGACCATGGTTGGCCCGAACCGACGGCGCAGCTCCAAAACAGACCCGTCGTCGGCTAGGGTCTCGATCAGGGCGTGGATGTCATAAACTCGCAGCCGGTTCTCGGGGATCGCATTGCGCAGGTTGCGTTGGTCCGCACAGGACCAATCGGCCACCTTGCCTTGGAAGTAAGACAGGTACTGCTTTGCCACGGCCACCGCTTCGGCCTCATCCTCGACCACCACATCAATGACACCGTTTGGCTCCTGGATACTGACCGGCCCAATCTCTTCTGGACGAAACACGCCAAGCCCGCCTCCCTCGATCATCGCGGGGCCACCCATCCCGATGGATGAGTCCTTTGTGGCGATGATCACATCGCAGCAGCCAAGCACCGAGGCGTTCCCGGCAAAGCAACGCCCCGAAGTGATCCCCACCAAGGGCACAAGACCCGACAGTTGTGGCCAAAACTCGAAGCCTCGTGTGAAACCACCGCCCTCGGTGTCGCCCGGTCGTCCACCACCCCCCTCGCAGAAGAACACCACCGGCAGCCTCGCCCGCTCAGCGACCTCGATCAGCCGGTCCATCTTGTTGTGATTGTACGCGCCCTGCGTGCCGGCCAGCACGGTGTAGTCGTAGGCCATCACGGCGCACCGCGCCGTCTCATCGGCGAACCGATCACCATTGATCCGGCCAATCCCCATGACCAGCCCGTCTGCTGGCGTCTGTTCGATCAGTTCCTGGACGGTGTTACGTCGCCGTCGCGCCGCCAGCACCAATGGCCCGTATTCGACGAATGAGCCGTCATCCATCAAGTCATCAACATTCTCCCGCGTCGTCCGCTGACCTGTTTTGCGCCGACGCGCCACGGCCTTCGGACGGGCGCCGTCCCGCGTCATTCGGTGCCGCTCCAGCACCTCCGCCAGGTCCGGGCGTACGACGTCCAGATCGATTGCCTCGGCCTCACCTGATCCGGCGTCGCCAATGTCGGCCGCCTCAATGAACACCAGCGGGTGGTCCTCGAATACCGTATCGCCCACCGCCACCGTAAATTCACGCACGAAGCCGCCGATGTGAGCGGCAACCACGTGCTCCATCTTCATCGCTTCCATGATCAACACCGCCTGCCCCTCTCGCACCGCCGCGCCGGGCTCCACGGCCAGAGCCACCACCGTGCCCTGCAACGGTGCGCGCAGCGACGTGGTCCCATCAGGCCCGGTAATGTCATCGATCATAGATGTCACCACGGGCGGAGCCCGCTCAGGTGCTGGGCCGCCGCTCTTCCCATGGGCCAGAATCGCCAGCGGATCGACCGCATCTACCTTGGCCCCCGCCCGACGCTGGGCTTGGGCAGCGTCGAAGTGCAGGCGCGGATGTTCAACCGCTGCAGCCGCCACCAAGGCCGCGATATCTTCCTCCACCATGCGCGTGTGTAGTTCACCGGCGGCGAACGCCGGGCTCTTGAGGATCGCCTGCAGGAACGCGATGTTGGTCGATGCCCCGACGATCTTGAACTCACACAGCGCCCGGTAGGCCTTAGCCGTCGCCCCGGCCAGGTCCGGCGCATGGACAATCAACTTGGCCAGTAACGAGTCATAACGCGCGCTGGTCCGGTAACCGCCGTAGCCGAAGCCGTCCACGCGAACACCGTGCCCCGACGGGGGCTCATAGGCCGAAAGTACCCCGCCCGATGGCCGTGCGCCGCCATCCGGTGTCATGGTTTCCAGATTAACCCGTGTCTGAATCGCCACGCCGCGCGGGGCGCGAACCTCTGCCTGTGTCAGCCCCAGCTGCGCTAGGGTCCTGCCCTGCGCCACCTCCAGCTGGATCCGCACCAAGTCCAGACCGGTGACTTCTTCGGTCACCGTATGCTCGACTTGTAGCCGAGGATTGGCTTCGATGAAGGTGAACAGCGGGCCGGCTCCACCAACATTGACCAGAAACTCGATTGTCCCCAGCGACTGGTAGTTCGCCGCCTCGCCTAGTTTTACCGCTGCCGCCAGCAGTTGAGCTCGCACATCTTCGTCGATCCCGACCGCAGGCGCGATTTCGATGAGCTTCTGCCGATGCCGCTGTACGCTGCACTCGCGGTCCCACAGGTGACTGACCGCGCCTTGACCGTCTCCGACGATCTGCACTTCAACGTGTCGTGCCCGCGCAAAGAACTGTTCGACATAGAGGCCGCTGTCGCCAAACGAGTTCAAAGCCTCCGAGGCGCAGCGCTCATAGGCAGCCGCCAGATCCGCCGCTGCCGTCACCGGTCGCATGCCGCGGCCACCGCCGCCAGCCAAGGCCTTCAGCATCACAGCGCCGCCCGCGCCCAATTCGTCAAGGAACGCCGCCGCCTCGTCCAGGCTGGTTGCTTTGCGGGTTCCCGGCAGGATCGGCACGCCGCACCGCTCCGCCAATCCCAGCGCCTGTGTTTTGTCGCCGAAGAGGGCCAGGGTTTCAGGTGCAGGTCCCACGAACGTCAGGCCCGCTTCCGCGCAATCGCGCGCGAACTGCGCATTCTCTGACAGGAAGCCGTAGCCCGGATGTACGGCGTCGCAGCCCGCCTCCAGCGCCGCAGCGATCACCTGTTTTCGATCCAAATAGGCCGCAGCCCCCGACCCGTTCAACGCCACAGCCCTGTCGGTCTTGCGCGTGTGCAGAGACAGCGCATCGTCCTCGGCGAATATCGCCACCGTTTCCAACCCGATCTCTGCCGCCGTGCGGGCGATGCGGATGGCGATCTCGCCGCGGTTGGCGATCAACAAGCTCTTCATAGGACCCTCACTTCTGCCATCACTTCATCGGTGTGTTCACCCAGCACGGGTGCCGCCCGCCGCGCACTAGGTCGCACCCCATCAAATCGGATCGGCGTTGCCGGCGTCAGGTGTTCGCCGACGTGGCGCCGTTCCTGTCGCACCCAGAAGTCCGACCTAACCAACTGCGGATCAGCCGCCAGGCTGTGCGCCGGCTGCACGGGTGACGCTGCGATCCCAGCCGCCTGCAACTGCGCAGCGGCCTCTGCGGGTACACGGATCGCGGCCCATTCTGCCAGCGCGGCTTCAAGACCGTTGTCACTCAACTCCGATTTTCCGCGCGTCAGCTCGTCCCACAAGCCCGCAATATCGCCTTCGTCCGCCGTCACCGCCAACCATCCATTACCCTCACCGCGAACCACGCACGACAATGCCGCCGTGGCCCGCGCACTTCCGGTCCGAGGCGAGGCTGCGCCCGTCACCTGTTCGCCGATGATCGCGTCTGCTCCAAGCTGAAATAAGCATTCCACCTGGCAGAGCTCGATGTCCGCGCCGCCCAGAAAATCTCGCGCAAACAATGCCGTCAGCGCCGAAGCTACCGCATAGAGCCCCGCCACAGGATCTCCGTACGCCACATGCTGCAGGCAGGGAGTCCAGTCCTCGAACCCGTTGACGAACGGCATCCCCGACGCTTGCTCGACCGTTGACCCATAAGCTCTAAGTCCCGCCAGCGGCCCGCGTTTGCCAAACGGCGGCATGGAAATTGACGTCACGGCGGGATTCAGTTTCCGCTGCGCCGCCGGTCCCAGACCCAGGCGGTCCATGACCCCCGGACCCAGGTTTTCTATAACGATGTCGGACGCGGCGATGACTGATCGCGCGGCGCTAAGCCCGTCGTCTGTCGTTAGATCCAGGTCCAAGCCCCGCTTGTTACGGTTGACGGCTAGGAAGTTGCGTTGGATTTCCGTCGAGGGTGGCCCATCGCTCGCGATATCCTCCCAGCCCCGCCACCAGTCTGGCCGCGTGGTTGACTCAATCTTTCTCACATCGGCACCGAGGTCTCCAAGGTAACGCGCGGCGAGAGGCCCGGCCCAGCCCATGCTGAAGTCCGCCACCTTAATTCCCGTCAACGGTCCGTGTGCGCCGCCGGTCGGCTTCGCCGATTTGGCACCGCTCCAGGTTTGCCGAAACGGAAGGTCAGGTCCCATCACCTCGCCAACCGCTGAAAAGGACTCTCGCAGCTTCCAGTGTTCGACGAACGGCAACTCACCCGGCCTCGGCACCGGCGTGGTCGGAATGCGCAACCGGTCGCCGTCGCGGACCCAGTCCATAGTCGCGCGTTGCGCAAACACCGGCATCAACACCTCGTCGACGAGATCACCATTCATAAGCCGTTGAAAGGTCGTTGAAAATTTCGGATCACTCGCAAGCTCCGGTCGGTCGATCAGACCGCACAGCGAAGTCCACTGGGCCGGCGTTAGCGCCGTGATCCCGACATATCCATCGGCTGTCGGATAGATGGAGCATGGATAGGTCGGCACGAACCGGTTTACCCCCAACCGTTGCGACACGCTCCCGGTGTAGGCCGCTGCCACCGCCGCCGTTTCGGTAAAGCACATGGCCGCCTCGAACACATTGACGTCAATCCGCGTCGGACGCGGGCTCGATATCAAAGCCGCCATCGCGCCGATGAAGCCCGTCAAGCCTGCCACGATCTGCGGCGAATGCCCCTGCGCCAACAGTGGTGGTCCGTCCGTCAAGCCGAAGCCATAGGCGCAGCCGTTGAGCGCGTGGAGCACGGCGTCATTGCCGCGCCAACCGGCATAGGGGCCTGCCTTGTCGAACCATGTCAGACCCAGCACCGATGGCGATCCTGCAAGGCCCGCAGCCACCTGATGGGCCGCTCTAACAGCACCCTCCGACTGACCCGCGATCACGAGGTCGAAAGGTCCGACGCCAGCCCCCTGTGATATGACCTTGCCTTGGTCCAGCCAACGGCCAAACACCACGCCGGCCTCCCCGCCCTGCCCCAGAAAGCTGTCGTCAGATACGCCAACCCGCGACACCGACGCGCCCTGACGAGCAAATAGACGGCCGCAGTACCGCACCGCCACATCACCCCCAAGCTCAAGAACCCGCAACTTCGAAAGCGGCAACATCTGGTGTTTCCTCTCGTGGCCCTCTTGTGGGGGCTCATCGCGACATCGCCAAAGATGCTGCTTAGCGAAAAATGCTACCGCACCTCAAGCGGTCTTGCACTCTCGAAGTACCGATCTTTCAAATCAAGCGTCCATCCGGCTGCCGATTTGCCGGTCAAGACAGCTCGATGAGGGCGCAGGACCATTGGCGCAGGTTAGGGCGCAATCCGACTGAGCGGACGTCGGTCGATTGGAAAATCGCGCTCGAGCGCGCTTCGGTAAGGGGGTACAGGTTGATCGGAGAGACGCGCGACCTCGAAGTTGGTCAGGCCGAATCTAAACGGCCTGACCGCGTCACAGAGCGACCAGTAACCTACCAATCATAGGTTACATTGAAGCTGATCCGGCGAGGCGGCGCTGGGAAGCCAATCCTCGTCCCTGTCTGGGCCGGAGCCTCAAACCGGTAATACCAGCGGCTGGTATCGAACACGTTGGTCGCCACCAACCCGATGCTCCAGCGATGGTTTGAATCGGTCGAGCGTAGGGTCGCTCCCACATCCAGGTTCTGGTAAGCGGGCTCAGTGATGGTGGGATCCAGGGCGAACTCGCCATGCGCCTGGAAGGTCGCGTCGGCACGGAAGAGTGCCTCCATGTTACCGCTGACCGGCTGAATGTAGCCGGTGCCCAAGGTAGCGCTGTACTTCGCGGCGAACCGTCGACCGTTGAAATCCTGCACTGGCGCGTTTTGGGCGTTCAGGTGACAACCTCCACCCTGGCCAAAGTTCAGCTGAGCGATGTTACAGGCCACGTCGACGCTCTCAGTGTATCGCGCGTCAAGCAGGGTCGCGGCGCCGGTGAAGCGCAAACGCGGGGTCGCCTGGAGGGTAAAGTCGCCTTCCACGCCTTGCGATCGGGCCGCGCCGGCATTGGTCAGGAAAAAGCCGGTGCCTTGCCAGATCGAGAGCTGCAGGTCCGTGAAGTCAGACCGGAAGGCTGCCATATTGATGGCGAGTTTGCGATCCAACAACCGCACCTTAGCGCCAAGTTCGTAATCGACCGAGCGCTCGGGGCGGAAGGTCTGGTCACCCTTGTCGGGCGTGATCGAGTTGGCGTTGAATCCGCCACCTTTGAAGCCTTGGGTAACCGACGCATACATGTTCAGATTGCTGTCGGGTTTCCACGACACTTTCACTTCGGGCGTGACGTTTTCTTCGGTGAGTGTGCCGAACGAATTGTGTGCCTGTCCTGAAATGCCAGGGGCGAAGGTGTTGCCAATGGCGATCAGCGCGACGTCAGCCGGGTTATTGGTATCGAGGAAGCGCGTTGATCCAAACGCCGCGCGATTGAATTTGTCCTCGACGCTCTTTGTCTCTCGGCTCCATCGCAATCCACCGATCAGATCGACGGAAGGCGTGAGATGAAACGTACCCTGGCCATAGGCGGAATAGGTTTCGGCGGTCTGCTTCAGGTAGCGAAGGTTGGCCCACTTGAAGGCGTTCGAGTTGTTCGCCGGATTGATGAACAGGTTGATGTCGATATCCGTGCGCCGATCGACGAAGAAGTCGGTTTTGAACCAATAGAGGCCGGCCACGTAGTCGAAACGGTTTTCACCGGCCGAGACGATCCGAAATTCTTGACTGGACTGGCTGAACCGCTGCGTGATGGGCTCGAACAGAAACGGCGTCGGACTCCAATCTACATCCCGCTGATCGTTGGAACGATAGGAATTGTAGCCGGTGATGGACCGAAGCGTGGCAAATCCGGCATCATAGGTGATGTCGACGGCCGCGTTCTTCGAGATGACGTGGGCGGACTCTTGTTGCTTTGACGTATTGTAGTTCAGGCCGGGGCTAAAGGCCGGGTCATAGAAGCGATAGGTACTTAGGTTTGCGGCAGCGCCCACGTCCAAGGGGGTTGGAAGTGGCAGTAGCGTTACAGCGTTGGTGATCCGTGGCCGACCCACAGCCGTACCGCTGACCTCGGAGATTTTGAAGTTGCGGCCGATACGGTTGTACTCGGACCATTCGACCTTGCCGCGAACGCTGAGGTCGTCGGTGGGTTTCCACAGCAGGGTTCCACGGACGATCTTGTCTTGTTCCTGCTCCTCGCTCTGCCGCGTGAGTGTGTTGTAGATGTAGCCGTCCTCTTCCGCCCAGCGAAACGCCAGGCGTCCGGCCAGGGTGCTGGTGATCGGACCATTGACGACCGCCTCGACGGCCCGGCGGCCGGTGTCAGGGCCATATTCCCCGCGCACCGAAACCGACGGTACCCAGGTAGGCGTACCCGAGCGCACGATGATCGCCCCGGCAATGGTGTTTTTACCGAATAGGGTGCCCTGGGCACCTTTCAGCACCTCGACATTCTCGACGTCGAGAAAGCTTCCTCGAAATTGACGTTCGCGGCCGGCATAGATCTCGTCGGTAAACAGGCCCACGTCCTGATCGATGCCAAAATTGAGGCTGGCCCCGAACCCGCGGATCGATATCCCCGTCTGCTCGCCGCCTTCCCGAACGACCAGGCCCGGGACATAGCTAGACAGCTGATCTAAATTCTTGATTGCCAAATCTTTGATCGTTTGGCCCGTCACTACCGAGACTGAAACTGGGACGTCTTGCAGAGTCTGCGGTCGCTTGGTGGCCGTGACGATGAGCTCGCTGACCTCAGTTGCTGCGGCTTCTCGCGAATCTGATGCGGCCTCAGCGGCTTGGGGCATCAGCAACGCCCCGGCAGCGGCGAGGGCAATAACGGAACAGGCGGATTTCATTTGCGGTCTCCTATGAGGCTCCCAAACCCAGTTATCGGTCCCGGCACCCAGCATCTCTCGGCCACTGGCCGGCACCTCAAAGGCGCGCTGTTGAAGCGCCACATGAAAGTCACACTGAGAGATGTCAAGACGATTTTGTCAGTAACACTCCATACCCATTTCACTAAGTGCTATTTATTATTGTGTTATTTCAATTAGTTCTAGTTTTATCAAGACATACCTTTTCTCGAATTTTAGGTGTTGGAATGTTTTTTGTCCCCGAGCGGAAGGCCAGGGGAAGCAACCTTGGTGGCTGCGGAAGCGGTTGAGAATGCGATTGAGCCATGCCCAGTTCCAGCGATCGGGCATCACTTCATGCTTAACGTTTTGCTTACGGCGATCGAAATCCGCCTGAGGGGTTCAGGATCGAGCGCTAGGTCGGTTGTTACGATGACATCGTCATCGGAGTGAAGCGAAATCACCGGGGCCGCAATGGCGCGCACTCTCTTTGGCTACCTAGGCCTGGCGGTGTCACCCGACCGAGCCATGCAGCGCATGGTGAAATGGATACCACACACTCAAATTAATATTTGACGCTTGAACTTGGGAGACGCACGATCAAGCGCCTCGGTGGAATAAGCCCGACGCTGGAGAAATGCCTTGGCGACGCTTACTAAGCCCCAGTCTGGTGCGCGACGGCTATCGGTGCCGACCCGCCTGTTCTACGGTTTCGGCTCCGTGGCCTTCGGCGTGAAGGACAACGGTTTCTCCTACTTCCTGCTGATCTTCTACAATCAGGTGATTGGCCTGCCTGCGGTCACCGTAGGCCTGGCCATCATGGTGGCGCTTGTCGTCGATGCCTTTCTCGACCCGATCGTCGGACAGATCTCCGACAACTGGCGCTCTAAGTGGGGGCGGCGTCACCCATTCATGTATGCCGCCGCGCTGCCGGTTGCGGTGTCGTACTTGTTGCTGTGGAACCCGCCAAGGGGATGGAGCCATGAGGCGTTGTTCTTCTATTTGATCGGGGTCGCAGTCCTAATTCGGAGTTTCATCACCTTTTACGAGATCCCCTCATCGGCGCTCGCTGCTGAACTCAGTACGGACTATGATGAGAGGACCCGTTTGCTGAGCTACCGCTACCTATTTGGCTGGATCGGCGGGCTCACCATGTACTTCGCCGCGTTGCGGGTCTTCCTCACTCCAAATGCCGCCCACGCGACCGGGCAACTCAATCCTGAGGGCTATGCCCACTATGGCTTGGCCGCGGCCTTGCTGATGCTCGTCGCCATCCTTGTCTCGGCCGCCGGTACCCATCGGGAGATTCCGCATTTGCGAGAGGCACCGCGCCGCAAGGCGACCATGGCGATCCTGGTGCGTGAGATGGTTGGCACCATGGCCCATCCGTCCTTCCTGGTCATCCTGGTCGCCAGCATCTTCAACGCCATGGCCCTCGGCCTCGGCTTTGCGATCAATCTCTATTTTCAGACTTTCTTCTGGGAATTGCCGGCAGATCAGATCGCCAATTTCACCTTCTCAAGCCTAGCCGCTGCGCTGTTCGCTTTCGCGACCGCCCCCTGGATATCCAAGCGGTTTGGCAAGAAGCGCGCGGCCATGACGCTGATCCTCGTCTCGCTGGTGCTCACCGTCGCGCCCATTGTACTGCGGCTGGTGGAGTTCTTCCCGGCGAATGGATCAGCCTGGGTATTCCCACTTTTGCTTGTCCAGAACACGATCGCCTTGGGCTTTGGAATCATCGGCCAGATCATGTTCTCGTCGATGATCGCCGATGTGACGGAGGACTCTGAACTGCGTACCGGCCGCCGTCAGGAGGGTCTGTTCTTCGCGGCCGCCGCATTCGTCGCCAAAGCCGTGACAGGCCTCGGAATCTTTGTTTCCGGTTTGATGTTGGCCGTCGTCCACTTCCCTGAAGGCGCGAAACCGGGACAGGTGGCCCCCGAGGTGGTGCGAAATCTGGGCCTCGTCTACGTGCCGTCCCTGGTGGTCCTTTACGGATTGGCGGTCCTAGTGCTCTCAGGATACCGCATTAGTCGGGCGAGCCACGAAGAGTCGCTCCGCAAGCTCGCGGCGGCGGCGGACCTGGTCGCCGAAGGCGAACCCGCTTCGCAAATGGGCAAATTACTGTGACGTCTTAGGCCGTTGCCGCCCCCGCGCGGCCATCTCATCTCCGACGGGGTGCGCACCTTCCGTCACCTCGGGCTCGACGGGGCCGGGTACCCGCTGGCTCTACGCCGACCGCCAGGGCCCGAGCTGATCCCTTGGATCAGCTCATCTACAAGCAAGAATTTGAGCGTTTTCTGCGCTGAACCGGCCACCACTTCAGCGGAAAACGCTCAAGGAACCGGCACCGCTGGCACCACAGGCGTCGTCACCCCCTACACCTACGGCCCTTACGGCGAGCCTGCGTCCTGGGCAGGCTCTCGTTTCCGCTACGTAGGCAGGATCGCCCTGCCCGAGGCCCAGCTCTACCACTACAAGGCCCGCGCCTACGACCCCGCCACCGGACGGTTCCTGCAGACCGACCCGATTGGGTACGGCGATGGAATGAATATCTACGCCTACGTGCGCGGGGATCCGGTGAATGCGAGCGATCCGGAGGGGACAGAGGTCCTGTGGGCTGATCGGAGCGCTGTCTTCGACCTGCCGATCCCTTATGCTCACATCGGCTTATTCGTAGCAAATACAGGAGGGCAATTCTTTCAGTTTTCATATGGACCAGGTTCAGATGGGCGTCTTGTGGGGGGAAACTCGGGCTCAAGCGGAGTCGCAGCCTCTGATCGCGATGCGCTCTTTTCCCCAAGCGGCTTCAGTTGGAATCTAGCTGAGCGTGGGTCCCTGGGCCTCAGTGACCTTTCGGTGATAGTCGCGGGAACTTTTGTTGATCACTATTTAGCTTCCAATGACGTACGGTATGGTTTTGTCCCACTTCTCTTCGGCTTTCCGCCCAATATGTCGAATAGCAACGGAGCGACGTTCGCCGTTCTAGAGATCTCTGCGAAAATAGATGGGGTTAGAACCCCCGATGAACCTCCGATATTTTCATTTCTGCCGGGGCGTGAAAGTTCTGGAGTTATCTCATAGGACGTACAAGTGTTATTCAATGGAATGGCCCCAGTCCGTGGTGTGAATTCCCAAGTTACCATACTATCGAACGGGGCTATCAGCGTCTTGGGCATTACACAAACTACAACTCAACAAGTTCAAGGGCAAGGAAGTCACATATATCGACCGGTATCAACGACCACAACAACCGTATATAAATTCGATTGTCCGGTTCCTCGAAAAGGCGGGTGTGGAAGTCATTTCTAGATTTATGCTCGTCAGGCCGCCTGACATCTTATTTTTACAAGATATAGTCACAACATATTGAGAATATATTTCAAGAATGTATGTCAGTCGTTAACAATTACATTGCTTCGAAATAGATATTAATTGACAAAATCCCATCTCATTTGCGACATTAATCGAATAATGGATGCCGGAGAATGATGTGTCCACACTCTTTAGTCAGAGGTTAATCCTGGGCCTTATAGTCGGGAGCATCTTGGGAGCGACCCTTTGGCCAACAATAAACGCAGTTGGAATAGCCATGTGGGGCCCAAGAGATATTCGATGCTTCCAAGGCGTTTGTGTCGGTAGCCCAACTGATTCCGCCTTGCAGGCTCTAAGTCACATTTCCTCCTCGAAAGGCGGTGTAGCACGCATCGCGTGCGGAGCGGACATGGGTAACGGTGACGCGGAACGGTTCTTTACAGTCGAAGACAGTTTTCGTCGCTTTTGTGACCATAGTGAATTTGCAGTGGTTTTTACGGATACTGTGTTTGAAACCATTTTGGAATTTGATGATCATCATCTGAGCAAGATTAGCAAGAATCCGATTAGGAGAATAGACCTCTAAATTTGTAGTGATTGACGTGACCTCGTGACCTCCGGAGGAATAAAGGTGACAGTGCACTAAACTCTTCCCACCCACTCGGACTACAGCTTCGATGCCGCCGGTCGGCTGGTAGGTCTCTCCAATACCGCCGTCACGCCTTCGACCAGCTCCACCCAGACCTTCGCCTACAACCCCGCAGGCCAGACCACCGCCACCACCCCGCAGGCCAGACCACCGCCACCAC
>JANPNB010000011.1:0-6835 GCA_031427275.1 Alphaproteobacteria bacterium
GCGAGTTCCTAATTTGTTCTTGACAACATCATAGGTTTTCCCGCCAGCAAGGTCACTTCGCGCGGTACGACCCCCAGCTTCGGACGACCTCGACCGGGTTTGACAGGTACCGAAGCGTCAGTGGACTGATAGCGCGCTGAAATTTCGGCATCGCTACCTCGCAGGTCGAGATCCATTGGTCGGCCCGTCAAATCGGAGAGCACAATAACTTGCTCAGATCCTGATTTTGAAGCGCGTGCGACGTCCAGCGCCACAGCTCGGAGATCTCCCGCAGCGATTCGTCGATGATTGGAAAAGGCGCTGAAGGTTTCGGTACGCAAAATGTGACCTCTGGTTTGAGGCAAAGGCCTATCAGATGTGTTGGGTTGCGTCAATATTATCCGGGTAATAATGGGAGGTTTCGCGCAAAAAAACGCGCCGCCGAAGCGACGCGTTGTGATGGTGCCACCGCAGGGACTCGAACCCTGGACCTCAGCCTTACCAAGGATGCGCTCTACCACTGAGCTACGGCGGCGAATAACGAGGCGCGGGCTATAGCCAAAGCCGGAGGCTACGGGAAGGGTAAAAACAGTGTGGGAGAGACTTGACCGACGTCGATGACCCATTCACCCCTTCAAATCATGAGAAAACGCCAGTCTCCATCTGTGATCGACAAACAGTCTAAGCTCGCGCAAGCGCTGCGCGCCAACTTGCGCAGACGCAAAATGACTAAGTCGACGAGCGTAGCAACGAATCCGCCAATCGCGGAAGCAGATCAAAACGCGACGGAGGACGATAGGTGAGCTCTCCCCTTAAACTTTTGGCTCAGGATACAGAGGATTTAACAGTCATCGCCGCCGCGATCCAGGACTCGGTCGGCAAGATTGGGGACATTCGGTTTGACGCCACGCAGCGTCGACTGACCATCGGCCTAAACAGGTATCGCTGGGAGAGCGGTACGCGCGAACGCGTGCGCTGCCTTATAGAAATCGGATCGGTGTTGGGTGTGAAGAGCCGACGGCTTCGGCGGACAGCCCGCGATGCCGTTGTTGAGGTTCTGTCGCTGGACTTCGAGCTCGATACGCTGCCGGGCGGCAGCTTGACGCTCACCTACTCGGGCGGGGGAGACCTGCGCATCGCGGTGGAGTGCATCGACGTTATTCTGGCAGATATTTCTGAGCCATGGTCGGCCAAAACCAAACCAGATCACGAGCAGGCATAGCGCAGATCACCTGGGATGGCTAAGTAGCGACCATGCGCCGCTTCGACCATTCCGATCCTGATTTTGAACCTGCGTTTGCCGCTTTCCTTGAGGAACGTCGGGAAACACCGCTCGACGTAGATAACGCCGTGCGCGACGTGCTTGGCGCTGTGCGTACGCGCGGCCTTGAAGCGGTTTTGGAATTTGGCCGCAAGTTCGATGGTGTGGACCTCACTGAAGCTTCAATCAGGGTATCACCCGAGGAAATCGCCAAAGGCCTCGCCGACTGTCCTGAAGAGGTGACGGAAGCCATCCGATTCGCAGCAGCGCGGATTAAATCCTATCACGAGCGCCAAAGGCCCAGCGACCTTCGCTTTATTGATGAAGCTGGCGTCGAGTTAGGTTGGCGCTGGACGCCGATTGAGGCTGTTGGCATTTATGTTCCAGGCGGTCGCGCGGCCTATCCATCCACAGTCTTGATGAACGCAGTGCCGGCCCGGGTTGCCGGCGTGGATCGCATCGCCATGGTCACGCCGCCAGGCCGCCTTCAACCCGCTGTGCTCGCCGCGGCCAGCATTGCGGGCGTGAGTGAAATTTGGAGAGTGGGCGGTGCTCAGGCCGTGGGAGCCCTAGCCTATGGAGCAGGCCCGATATTGCCGGTGGATAAGATTGTTGGGCCGGGGAACGCCTATGTGACGGCTGCAAAACGCCGCGTATACGGCACAGTTGGCATTGATGCCTTGGCTGGACCATCGGAAATTGTCGTGGTCGCTGACCGCAATAACCGGCCAGATTGGATCGCTGCTGACCTTTTGTCGCAGGCCGAGCATGACCCTGCAGCACAGGCTATCCTGATCACCGATGACACAGTGTTCGCAATGGCCGTTGCCGCAGCTGTCGAGGATCAGTTGGGCAGTTTGAGCACTGCTCAGGATGCGGCTGCGTCGTGGCGAGATCACGGTGCGATCATAATCGCCCCGCTTGATGTGGCCGTTGGGCTGGTGAATCGAATTGCGCCTGAGCACGTGGAGTTCGCCCTCGACGAACCCGAGCGGCTGGCTGATCACGTGCGCCACGCTGGCGCGATATTCCTGGGCCGTCACGCCCCAGAGGCGATTGGTGATTATGTTGCCGGATCCAATCACGTTTTGCCAACAAGCAGGGCTGCGCGGTTCTCCTCTGGCCTCTCGTTGTTCGACTTCATCAAGCGCACCTCAATCATCAAGTGCGACCAAGCAGCGTTTGAAGTGCTTGGCCCGCCGACAATCGCACTGGCTGATGCCGAGGGTTTGCCCGCGCATGCGCGATCAGCGGCAATTCGGCTTGGTCAATTTTAACGAGAACGTATTCTTCAGAATCTGGGGCGACGTTAGGGGTTGGAATTCCAAACAGGTGGCTTAAGCCTTTGCCCTGACCCAGATGGCCGACCTCGACCCCAACATTCACCGCCTGCAGAGCGTTCAACTCGACGAGGAATCCCTCGCTGCGGTTTCACGCGACCAGGAACAGGAGCGGCAAATCGCAATTTTCGATTTGCTCGAGCAGAATTTTTTCCTGCCTGAAGGTGCCGCCAGCGGGCCATATGATCTGCATATGGGGTTGGTCGAGAATAGGCTGGTGCTGGATATTCGCGGACCAGAATATGAGAAACGCCACATTCTTTCACTGTCGCCCTTTCGCGGGCTAATCAAAGACTACTTTATGGTCTGTGAGAGCTATTATCAGGCCATCCGCAGCTCGACACCCCAGCAGATCGAGGCTCTGGATATGGGGCGTCGCGGCCTTCACAATGAGGCGTCCGAGCTACTGCGGACCCGATTGAATGGGAAGATTGAAACCGATCAAGATACCGCACGTCGTCTTTTCACGCTCATCTGCGCGCTGCACTGGCGAGGTTAAGGCCGATCCTCGAGCGGGACCTATAGCCACTGAATTCGAAGACCTTATCGACCGATAGGGGCTGTCTAGGCTATGGTGATTGACTGTTCGCGGCTCGCGACCCGATTCCGGCGCGAGCCGTTGCCTTTATCGACGATCAATTTGGAGCCTCTATGGCCAAAGAAGAACTCTTGGAATTCCCGGGTACGGTCAGTGAAGTCCTGCCCAACGCCACGTTCCGCGTGAAGCTTGAGAACGATCACGAGATCATCGCCCACACCGCCGGCAAGATGCGCAAGAACCGCATCCGGGTCTCAGCAGGTGACAAGGTATTGGTGGAAATGACGCCCTATGACCTGACCAAGGGCCGCATCACCTTCCGCGTGCGTTAGGCTGGCTTGCCCACCATGACGCCTCAGCGCCTGGTGCTGGCGTCTGCGAGCCCCAGGCGGCTTGATCTCTTAGCTCAGATCGGCGTGACACCCGACTTTGTTGAAGCCGCGGAGATCGACGAAACACCGCTCCCTAATGAAACCCCTCGTCTGTTAGCTAACCGATTGGCGTGCGCCAAGGCGGGAAAAGTCGCAGTGGTCCATCCCGACGTCTATGTGCTTGCCGCTGACACAGTGGTTGCGGTGGGCCGTCGTATATTGCCGAAAGCTGCGAATGCGCAGGAGGTACGCGCTTGCCTAACGCTTCTTTCGGGTCGAGCACACAAGGTGCTTACGGCCGTGGCGGTGCAGGCACCCGGCGGGCGCATTGCGACGCGTTTGGTTGAGACCCGCTTGCACCTCAAACGGCTTACCTCCGTTGAGATCGAGGCCTATGCCCAGGGCGGCGAGGGAGTCGGCAAGGCCGGAGGATATGGTATTCAGGGCCACGCCGGAGCGTTTATCATGGCTATCGAGGGCTCATATCCGGCGGTTGTCGGTTTGCCTCTCTATGAGACGCTGAGCCTGTTGACCGGTCTGGGATACCGGCGATGAGCGAGCGTCGGATATATTTGGATCGCGGCATTGGCGAAGATCGTGGTGCCGTTCTGCTGGATGGCCGGGCCGAACATCTGATCATCGTGCGCGAGGGCGAGCCCCCAGAAACCCGACTAGGCGCGCGGGTCGCCGGTCGTGTTCGCAAGGTTGAACCGGCTTTCGCTTCGGCCTTTGTCGACCTTGGTGGTGGTCACGAGGCGTTGATGGCCTTCAAGCCCGACCAGCGACCGGTGGAAGGATCAATGCTGGAGGTCGAGGTTCGAAGTGAGCCGCGCAAGGGCAAGCTCGCGACTGTCCGGGCGGTGGGACATGCCGACGGGATGCCGCGCGTCCTGTCGCCAGCACGAAGTCTGGCTGAGCAGCTGAGCGACATCGCGCGCGACACCGGGATAACCGAGGGCCGGGAAGCCCGCGAGGTCGCTGACCGGGCCGAGGCTGAGGCCTTGGCGACGATCCATCCGCTGGCTGGAGGTGGAACGCTGGCTATCGAGCCGACCCGTGCCCTGGTGGCCATTGACGTCGATCTGGGCGAGCGGAAAGGTCAGGACGCCAAACGCATTACGCGGGCGGCCAACCTGCTGGCCCTGAGCGAGTCTGCGCGCCTTTTAAGGTTGAAAGGTCTTGGCGGGATCGTCGTGATCGATCTGGTGGGGCGTGGGCATGACGGCAATGCGATGATGACCGCAGCACGGGCAGCGTTCGGCCCCGACAATCCGGGCGTGATCATCGGGCCAGTTGGCCGGCTGGGAACCATGGAGTGTTCAATTCCGCGTCGCAGCCCCGGAGTGACAGAGATCCTGCTGGACGCGGAGGGCCGACCGACTTTGCTGACCCTGGCTTTGCGCCTGATCCGGTTGGCCGAAACGGCTGCTGCTCAGGACCCCGGTGGGCGGCTTGAGGCCCGTTGCGCGCCGTCCGTAGAGGCCGATGTCCAACCCCTGATAGCCCGGTTGATCGCGCGGATTGGCGCACGGCTGACGCTGCGGGTTGAACCCAACTGGCCCTACGACCGGATCGATGTCTCTGCCCTATGAGCGGCCCGCCTTGCCCCATCTGCCGCAGGCCTGCGGTCGCGCAATATCAGCCGTTCTGCTCCAAGCGATGCGCAGACGCCGATTTGGGGGCCTGGCTCACCAATGCCTATGTGTTGCCGGCCGATGACGACGACGAAGCCGCAGGTGAAATCGAGGGCGAAGACTGAGGTGGCGTGCTAGACAGCCGCCCGACCCTCTTCTATAGACACGCCTCCCGCGACGGTGGGTCTTAGCCTGGGTAGCTCAGTTGGTAGAGCAGCGGATTGAAAATCCGCGTGTCGGTGGTTCGAATCCGCCCCCAGGCACCATTTCCCACCCTATGCACAGCCCCGCGCCTACCCTATTGGCCGTCCCGAGTTTTGCGTGCGCGAGGGGCTGAGCCATGACCATCGAACATTTCGACGTCCTAATCGTGGGGGCGGGGCTCTCTGGGATTGGCGCGGGCTATCACCTGCAAACCAACTGCCCCGGCAAGACCTATGCGATTCTCGAAGGACGTGACGCGATCGGCGGCACGTGGGACCTGTTCCGCTATCCGGGCATCCGGTCGGACAGTGACATGTACACGCTGGGCTATGCGTTCAAGCCCTGGACCGAGGCCAAGGCAATCGCCGACGGACCCTCGATCCTGAACTATGTCCGCCAGACCGCGAGCGAGAATGGGATCGACGCGAAGATCCGCTATGGTCATATGGTCAAGCGGGCGTCCTGGTCGTCAGACGATGCGGCGTGGACCGTTGAGATCGAGCGTGGAGCGGATAAGGAGCCCGTCACGCTAAGCTGCAATTTCCTGATGATGTGCAGCGGCTATTACAATTACGCTGGCGGCTACACGCCTGAGTTCCCCGGCGCGGAAAGCTTCACCGGTAAGATAATCCATCCCCAGCAATGGCCGGAAGACCTCGATTATGCGGCCAAGAAGGTTGTGGTGATTGGCAGCGGCGCGACGGCCGTGACCCTGGTGCCCGAAATGGCGAAGACGGCGGCTCACGTCACCATGCTGCAGCGTTCGCCGACCTATGTGGTGTCGGCGCCGGCTGAGGATGCGATGGCCAACTGGCTACGCGCCCGACTGCCCAGCAAGCTGGCCTATGGCCTGGTCCGCTGGCGCAATGTGCTGTTTGGCATGTTCTTCTTCAATCAGACCCGCAAAAATCCAGCGCGGGCCAAGGCGATGATCATCGAGGGCGTGCGCCAGCAACTCGGCCCCGACTATGATGTCGCGACCCACTTTACCCCCTCCTACAATCCTTGGGATCAGCGCCTGTGCTTGGTGCCCGATGCCGACCTGTTTAATTCAATCAAGGCGGGCACATCCTCGGTGGTCACCGACCAGATCGAGTCCTTCACGCCCATGGGGATCAAGCTGAAGTCTGGCCAAGAGCTTGAGGCGGACATTATCGTCACCGCTACCGGCCTGCGCATGCAGCTGATGGGGGGCTTGGAAGTCAGTGTTGACGGCCGACGTGTCGATCTGTCCCAGACCATGAGTTACAAAGGGATGATGTATTCGGGCGTGCCGAACATTGCCTCTACGTTTGGCTATACCAACGCCTCGTGGACGCTGAAATGCGATCTGACATGCGAGTATGTTTGCCGGCTGCTGAACCATCTGGATCGGCGATACTTGGACATCTGCACGCCCGGCCAACCCGATGCTTCGGTTGGTGAGCAACCCTGGCTCGACTTCTCATCGGGCTATGTGCAGCGGGGCATGAAGGAATTCCCCAAGCAGGGGGCCGTGAAGCCGTGGA
>JANPNB010000012.1:0-1676 GCA_031427275.1 Alphaproteobacteria bacterium
CAGACCACCTGCGGGTCGCAAACCAACTTGGCGGCCGAGCCATGCCGGGTTCAGTGCCAGCCAACGTGCCACGGCGTCTGCCAACGTCATCTGGAAGTTGAAGGCGGGCTTTTAGCCCGGGATCCAATCCTCGCCGAGCCCCTTCAGCACCGCGCTGATATTCTGGTGCTTGAACTCGATCGACCCCTCGGAGCGGGCGTTCAGCAGCGGCAACAGCGCGCGGCGATGCTCGGCCTTGTTGTAGGGTTGCCCAGCGATGTCGTCGGCCAGCATCGCGAAGTAATCCGCGACGATCAGGTCGTTCTCTTCATCCGTCCAGCGTCCGTTCGACATTGGGCCAGGCTATGAGGGGAAAGTCTGTTTGTCATCAGAGACTTCGCGCCACCCCGCACAACCACGCCGCCTTCGGGTGTTTCCGTTCGCACCGACAGCGGTCGCACGCGCCTCAACCCCGGCGCAATCCGCTTCTGCCAAGTGGCTGAAAAAACGTCACCTTTTGAATCCGTCTCGATTTGGGGGAAGGGCGGGTGGAAAGAGACGCGGGGCGTTCTGAGACCGATTTCGGGCCATCGCCCAGTCTCTGAAAGCCGGACGGCATCGCTAACCCCCTTTGAAACAAAAAGAAAAAAGGCCCCACAAGGGACCTGATCACGTGTTTTCTAAGAGCAAGTGGCGGAGGGAACGGGACTGCGGTCCAACCTTCTCTGGAACTAGCGCGTACTCATACCAACGGCCCTCGAAGCTGACTCTTTTGGAATTCCCAAGCCTCGCGAAGTCTGACTCACTGCGGCCTGAAAGACAGGAGGCAGGCATGGCACGGATTGCAATCACGCGGCGGGAACTGACGGCGGCAGAGTTGCGGATGGCGGCGGGCAGGACGAAGGATGCGCGGTCGGCACGGCGGATGCTGGCAATTGCGCCGGAGCTGGAGGGGTGGACCGGGCGACGGTTTCCCCGCCGAACGGGCATCGCTACTATGCGGAAGGCGTCACCGGGCTGATGAACCGGACGGGTGCCGCAGCGCCCCCGGCGGCTGGCGCCGGAACAGCTCGGCGCGCTTGCGGCCTGGGTCGAGGCCGGTCCCGACCCGGTTCGCGACGGCGTGGTGCGCTGGCGTCGCCGTGACCGGCAGCACCGCATCAAGGCGGAACGCGGCGTCGTGCTGCCCAAGTGTCGCGTCGGCAAGCAACTGGCGGCACTGGGCTTTCGGCGGCTTTCCCTGCGCCCGTAGCACCCGAAGTCGGGCCCCGGACACGCCTACCCGGGTCACTTCCAGGTGCAAATCAACACCCAAGCCATTGATGGCACGCCCTGCGATCTGGAGTTCAATTTCAGCCTCGGGGCGAACGCGAGTTTCACCTTCACCGCCCATGCGGTCTATCTGCCGATCCCCCGGATCGAGATCGCGGGTCCGCAGGGCATGCAGGCCAGCGCAGTGCTGGCCTCTCGCTATGCCGCTGCTGTTGCTGCCATCTCGCGGCGTTGACCCACGGCAAATGCACGCATTTGCCTTCCGGGCAACGGACGGCCTGGTTACTAATGGGATGGTCCGCCCCGCACCCCGGCGTATGCTCTTGTGGCATCGCCAAGCAAAAGGAGAGAGAGGATGCGAACCAAACCCCTGCCCGAGACCTTTGCCTATGGGATCGACATCGGCAAAAAGGTATTTCACGTTG
>JANPNB010000013.1:0-1630 GCA_031427275.1 Alphaproteobacteria bacterium
ACCTGGCGACCGGGGCCGTGAAGGAAGAACAGTTGGACGATGCGACCAGCGACTTTCCGCGGGTGAATGACAGCCGGGTCGGCCTGCCAGCGCAGTGGGGCTATACAGCCGCTCTGGACGCCACCGCCCCGACCCTGACGCTGGGGCGCAATCTCTATAAGTACGACCTGACCACCGGCGCGCGGACCACCCACGATCTGGGCCGCGACAGCCATGTGGGTGAGGGTATCTTCGTGCCCCGCCCCGGTGCCACCGCCGAGGACGACGGCTGGGTGATGGCGATTTATCACGACGAGGCGGTCGATGAGTCGCGGCTGGTGATCCTGGATGCTCAGCACTTTGGCGATGAACCGGTGGCGCAGGTGGTGATGCCGCAGCGGGTGCCCTACGGCGCGCATGGGAACTGGATGGCGCGGTAGGGGGCAGGCGGTGAGCAAAATAGAAGCCTCAACGCTGCATGATCAATGTCATACACTGCCACCGTAATAACGAATGTAGTGCGCGGCTGCCATCAAGTCACGAAGACCGGCGCAAACCCGCCGCCGGGCGTCCTGAAATTGGTGGTCTGGCCTTGATAGACACGAGCAGCGGTCAGCAGCGGCAGGCCCCTATAGGTGTAGAGCCGCACGTCGAGCTTGAGCGCCTTGATTGCACCGTCGATCCTGATCGCGCGTTCGCTCGGCGCGGCCAGTTCCTGGGCGATGTAGCCGCCTTGACGAACCTCATCCCAGACCCTGCGGGTCATCTTGTCGCCGCGGTAGACCGCCTTGCCCCCATGGCCGCCAGCGGGCTTAAAGAAGTACCGCTTGCGCGCCGACCACAAGGCGTCCTCGTTCCCGGCCGTCACCATCACCGTTTGGGGGACAGCCGAAAGGCTCAACTTCTGATCGGGCGTCAGTTCAAAGCTGTTAGCTGCGACGAGATCAGATAGCAGCGTCAGGTTCCGCTTGTCGGCAAGGAGCGCGTGATTGCGAGGACTGGGCGTCAGGACAACGGCCCCGGCGACATAGGCCTCACGCAGGGCTTCATGTCCCGGCGCGTTCAGCGAGAAATCGACTAGGCGGTTGTAGACGAGGTCGACCGCCTCGCCCGCGTACAGCAACAGGCCATTGGCGAAGCGAAGTTCACCGGGATCGGAGATCCAGACCTTCACGCCGCGTCGCTCGAAGAACCGCTGGGCTAACAGGAATTCGGGAAACAGATACTGCTCTGGCGGTCGGTCATCGACGATGGCGATTGACCGTGGCTGTCCCGCCCGGCCCTGCAACGTCCATTCCGCCAGGAACATTTCCCAGACCGCGGCGTCGAATCCACCCATCGGCTCGGCCTGCATCGCGTCCGCCGCTTCGCGGCAGCAGGCACCCTGGGCGCGAGCGAGGAAGGCGTTCAGGAAGGCACCGCCGGCATTGGTGTTGACTTCGATCAGCTTGGGTCCACCGGTGCCGAGATGAAAGTCGTAGCCCATGAAGACCCCGCGCGGCCCGAAGTCATGTCGCGCGATCGCCGGTGCCCACGCCAATGCCGCAGCTTGGTAGGCAGGGTCCTGCGCGGCCGCCTCGACCGCAGCGACGACCTCAAGCATGGATTTGAGGTCTTGTTCCGCCAGGAATACCGGCATGGCCGCGAAGAG
>JANPNB010000014.1:0-3657 GCA_031427275.1 Alphaproteobacteria bacterium
CGACCACCCCCGGCGAGAATCTGAACGAGATTCCTTGACTTCAGGCTCTCTGTATATTCTTGTTTTGTTCCTGCACGAGATGATCGATGGCATCAAGGCCCTGCAGGCCAAGACGCTGGAGCGACGGGCCAGGCAGTTGGCACGGCTGGAGCGGATGGAAGAGATCGGCATGGAAGTTGCCGAGATGCTCGGCGAGAAGGCTCTGTCTGGAGAGATGGAGCCTGAAGTCTGTGCTGAGGCCTTGATCAAGGTTGCGCGCCTGACCCGGTTGAGCATGTCGCTCGCCAATAAGATCGCTGATAAGCAGGAGAAGGATCTCCAGGCTAGATGGAAATTGCGGTGACGGTGCACTTAATTGCGCCACTGGTTACTCGGGTGAATTCACGGACAACACGTAATTAGATCAACCGTCACCGTAATTCCGTGATTTTCAAGCTCGAAGCCGGGTCACCGCCAGCACGCTGGTCTTCCCGATTCGGGTAAGCTATGATCCGCTCAGAAATGCCCCTGGGGGGCGGCCCCAGACTCATGCAATTTTTAGTGATCGCGAATGCGTTTGCTCGAACACGGAGGAAGGTGCTTTGGGGTCGCGCTCTCAAGCGGGGCCATAGCATTGCTCGCCTTGCTGGCCTCCGCCCAAGGCGCCCGAGCCGACGCTGTGCCCGCCGTTGCCTCAGTCCTCAGCGCCGCGTACCCGTCGATGCAAGAGGCCGAACCGAGCCTCGCCGCCGCGCCGAATCTCCGCGTCTGGGTGGCTTACGATTCGAGCCGACCAGAGCGCACCGCAGTCGAGGCCATCGACGAAGCCAGCGTTCCCTGCGGCCGACTTCCCCGCGTCACGCTTAACCCGGGCGAGACCGGCTTTTCTCGGTGCGATTTCGCCAGCGCCAGCCGCGGGTTCAACTTCAGCTATAAGACCGACTCCGCGAGCTTCGGCGGCTTCGAGGCGCACGCGGTGGCCGTCAGGTCGACGACCGGCCTCCTGACCCCGCATCGACTCCTGAACCGAGCGTCCATGCGGCTGGGCGAGGAGAGCCTAGTGCGCATGGTCGGAGCGTCCGCAACCTTCCTCCAGGGCGGGGTGAAATTCTCCACCGAACTGGCCTCGAGCGAAACCTGGGAGGCACCCTCCGACGATCTCCCTTGGCTGCAGCTGCGACGAAACGAGCGCTCCGGCGCGGCACGCACTAGCAAGCTGGAGGTGAAGCTCGCCGATTCACCTGCGCTGCGCTGGACGGTCATCGCCAATCTCGACGACGTCGACGAAGACTATTTCCTGAGCCAGAGCCTGGCCCAGCGCGGGTCGATCGCCATGCCCGGCCGTCGCACGGCGGTCTCGAGCACCATCAAGACCCACGGCTATCGGATCCTCGCCGCCACCAGCCACAGCACGATGAGCTTTGGCAGCTTTTCGGGCGACCGTTTCGGCGTCGATTTCGACGGCGTCTCCTTGCGGCTCAACCTCAAGAACTCGACCGTCACACCGCCAGGCGGGTCCGGCCTGCTTGAAAGCCGCTCCGAGAGCCGCGGCGTGAACCTGGATCTCGACTTCAACTCGCTCAGTCCCGACCTGATAGCTCACCTTGGCGAACTCGCGCCGATCATGCCCCAGACCCTCTCCCTGGGCTTGCGCTCCGGGCGCACGCAAAACGCGCTGGTGAGCGGCAAACAGGCCCACCGCCGGATGAGCTGGGAAGCAGACGGCACCTGGGACACTCCACTCGGCGAGACGACCCTGAGCTATTTGCGCGACGAAAAGACCGCCGTCACGCCCGGTCTGACCGGTACCCTGGACCAGATGTTCATGGCCGCCCATACGATCCGTTGGAACGGCTGGCGGTTCGGCGTCGATGCCGTCCTCACCCGGACCGCCTCCACGGGTCTGCGCGGTTACAGCGACACCACATTCTCCATAGGCCAGACCATCGCCTATTCGCGGCCAAACGGACCGGAATTCCGCCTACAGGTGGGGAAAGATCAGGCGCGTTCGCGGCTGAACGACGACAGCTACCTGTCGTCCGAAAGCACCTTCAACGTCACGGCGAGCCTCGATCTCACCCGCCATCTGCGCAAGCGGTTTGAGCGGGACGACCTGCATCTGACGATTGATTACCGCAAACGGATCGACGAGCGGCAGTACAAGCTCACCGACTCCGGCGAACTGCTGGATCGCTGGACCGAGCACTACCAGCCCGGCGGGCTACTGGTCTCCTTCGGGATGAAGTTCTGATCCGACGCCCCTAGAGCCCTTTCCCTTTAGACGGAAGCGTCCAAAGGGGTAGAAAAGGCTACAATTCGGAAAGTTAGAGCATGTTTCGCTCCCATAACCGGTTCCCACTTATCGGAACATGCTCCAGAGCGCGAAAAGCAAAAGGCCTGCGCCGCAAAGCGGCGCAGGCCAGATGGTGTCAAGTTCGATCTCTGACGGCTGTTATGAGCCGGGATTGATCTTGCAGGTCAGGGTGGCATTGCCACCTGGCGAGGCGACCATCCTGGATTCGGTGGTAGACCCAAGAAAGGTGTTGCACCTGAAGCCGTCGGCATGCGTGGCCTTGGCCGGGTCCCCGCCCGCCGGGATGTCAAATTTACAGATGAGCGACGTCACGCCGCTGCTCGTCACGACCGAGTGGGACTCGGTCGTAAAGAGGCCGCCACCGCCCGGAACAAAGCCGCGGCAACCAAAGTCCTTGGTCACGGTAGCATCCTGGGGTGCGGGAGCCGCCCAAGCCATGCCAGCCGACGCCAGAACAACACTCAACGCCGCACCACATACTATCAAGTTCTTAAACATGATTTCAGTCCTTGTTAGAGGTTATCGACGGTTGATCGTTTGTCGCTTTTTCACTCTTCCGCAAGCGACAATTCCGCCCATTTAAGAGTATTAAGGGGATAAGTCGGGGATAAGTCGGGGATAAGCGGGGGATAAGTGGGGGATAAGTGGAAATTAGCCGAGCATTACAAGAACGCTAAAGTAAGTATTGTTTGCCACAACTTCCAATTTATTACAGCATATTACCAAATAGAGATCTTTATACTCAGAATACTTCGGTTATTCCAAGTAATTAAGTGATCTATCACCTTAACATCAATCCTCCCCTCTTGGAGTTATGGAGTAGATGTGACGCTGTATGGAGTTACGGCGATGGTGTGAGCAATAGCCCGCAAGATCGCATTGATCGGCGGACGGTCCCCCTGGTTTTCGTGTGATTTCGTGTGTTTTAATGGTCACACTTAGGGCCAGAACGACCATCCAAGGCGGGAATCTGAGGTCGTTTGCTTGACTTCGGGGTCGCAGTATGTTCTTCTTTTGTGCGTGTTTGAGCTGCGACCAACCCCTGAAGAAATCATCGCCACGCAGAAGGCCGAGCGCTTGGCAGCGCAATTGGCTGGACTCGCCGAGATGGCTCAGATTGGTCTGGAACTGGCCCGTGAGATCTTGGAACAGACCAAGGCCCAAGGGGTTGGCGCTCTGCGGATTGATCCAGGTGAAAATTCGGTGACACTGCACTTAATTTGATCTCGGGATTGCGATGACGCTGGGTATTTTCGCCTTTTCGGTGACATCGCGTAATTGAGGTAGGCCCATTCTCCTTGGGATACGAAGTCTATGGGAACGGTTGAGTTTCCGCAGCTTCACGAAGGAGAATGGACCATGGT
>JANPNB010000015.1:0-3824 GCA_031427275.1 Alphaproteobacteria bacterium
TGACCCGAGCCTGAAAGTCGGCGACCTGGTCCAATCCAACAATGGCTGGCGTGAAGCCTTCAATGCCGCCGCCAGCACAGTGAGCAAACTCAACCTGCACGGCCTGCCGCCTGAAGCCTTCCTCGGCGTCGCTGGCATGCCCGGCCTCACTGCCTATGTTGGCCTGCTGAAGATCGCAGCGCTCAAGCCGGGCGATGTAGTGTTCGTCTCCGGCGCAGCTGGCGCGGTAGGTTCACTCGTCTGCCAAATCGCCAAACTCAAGGGCCACAAGGTCATCGCCTCAGCGGGTGGTCCGGAAAAGGTGAAGTTCCTGAAGGACCAACTCGGCGTCGATGTGGCCATCGACTACAAGGCCACCACCAATCTCACCGCCGACCTGATGTCCGCAGCGCCTGAAGGTATCGACGTCTATTTCGAGAATGTCGGCGGTGTGCATTTGGAAGCAGCCCTCAACGCGGCTGCCGCCAATGCTCGGTTCGCTATCTGCGGCATGATCTCGCAGTACAATGCTACTGCCCCGGTGCCTGGCCCCGGCAACATGGCGTTGATCATCGGCAAGCAGATCCGCATGGAAGGTTTCATCGTCTCCAACTCCTGGGACATGATGCCCGCTTTCCTGAAGGACCTCGCCGAATGGCACAGTTCAGGCAAACTTCAGTGGAAGCAAACCGTCCGCGAAGGCATCGAAAATGCCCCCTCGGCTTTCCTTGGCCTGTTCTCTGGCGAGAACTTCGGCAAGATGCTGGTAAAGCTCTCTTAGAAAACCACCTTCGTCATTGGCCCGGTGGGAGACAGGGGCTAGAACCTTCTGACCGCCCTCCCCCGGAGCCATCCTGTGTCGCGCCTGTTTAATGCCTATGTAATTGTCGACTGGAGCGCGGCGTCGAAACCGTCGACCGGGGCCGATTCCGTGTGGATCGGAGTTATGAAGCGTGATGTGCGTTTCCGCTTGACCTATGAGTGCTTCAATCCGCCGACCCGGGCGGAGGCCGAAGCCAAATTGGCCAGTCTACTCGACGACTTCAAGAAACGCTCTGAGCGCGCCCTTGTCGGGTTTGACTTCCCGTTGGGATTTCCTCGGGGCCTAGCGTCGGCCCTCAACCTAGCTGGCGAACATCCTTGGCGCGCGGTTTGGGACCAGTTGGACAAGATGGTCAAGGACAAGCCCAACAACGTCAATAACCGCTTTGGCGTGGGCTCGGAGATCAACCGCCGGATGACCGGCGGCCCTTTCCCGTTCTGGGGTTGCCCGCCGCGCGACACGCTCACTACCCTTCAACCCAAGAAGACGCGTGACCACGGACCCAGCGATCTGCCTGAATTCCGTCATGCTGACCTGGCGGCCAAGGGGGCATCCTCCCTGTGGAAGCTCTACTATAACGGCTCAGTTGGCGGTCAGGCGATCCTGGGCATTCCGGCTGTGCGGCGCATGAAGCTGGCACGAGGTGAGGCGCTCAAGGCGTGGCCCTTCGAAACAGGCTTTAAGAACTTGACTGAGGCATATCTGGCCGATGTCGATGTCGTGGTCGCCGAGGTCTATCCCTCGATCTACAAGGCCCAACCCGCAGCGGGCGAGGTCAAGGATCAAGCTCAAGTCCGGGTTACGGCCGAACACTTCGCTAAACTGGATGAAGCCGGCAAACTGGGTTCCGCTTTCGGAGCCGGTAAGTCAGCTGACCCCACCGTGGTGGAGACGGCTGAGCGTGAAGAAGGCTGGATCCTCGGCGTCGAGCTTTAGGCTGGCTCCGCAAGCGCAGAAACGATGACGCCCTTGGCTTCAGCGCGGTTGGACGCCGTGCCTCTTCGCTCGACCCAAGGCTGGCGCGCCCATTCCAAATATATCGGAACGAACACGGCAAATGCACCACAGGTGTCGGCCAGCAGATCGCCGAGCTCTGCATCTCGTCCGGTCACCAGCTGCACGATCTCTACAGCACTTCCGATGAACGCCGCCGACAGGGTCAACTCTAACCGTCGCCGGTTGGGAAACGCTGCGAACAGCAACATGGTCAAGCCATAGAACGCCATGAAGTGTGCGGCTTTGTCCCAAGGCACCACCCCCTGCTCGATGCCCTGAAACGGGCCCATCATGCCGACCCCGCAGACGAGGCCTGCTGCGACCAGCAGCGCACGGGCATTGGTTTTGAGTTTCTCAGCGCGGTCCATGAGAGCAGTCTAGGCCGCACCTCATGAACATGCGGTTCACACAGCTACCGGCCGCGGTTCGCCAGCATCTGAAACCGAGCAAGCAACAAACCCGCCGAAACAAAACTGGCCAGGGTCACCGCCCAGACAATACCGTTCACCCCCATTCTCAGCGGAATTGCCAGCCACCAAGCCAGGGGTGCCATGATGACCGCATAGCTGATGAGGTGCGTGTAGGTCGGAAGCCATACATCACCCTTGGCGCGCAGGGTCTGGGCGACCACGACCTGCAAAGCATCCGGAATGAGGAACAAGCAGGACAAGACTAAGGCCGGCGTGGCCATGGCCAAGGTCGCCGCGTTGGATGTATATCCGCTCGCCAATAGACCCGCCAGCGGCCACATCACCAGGGAGACAACGACCCCAAAGAGCAAGGTAACCGCAAACGCCACGTATCCGGCGCGTTGGGCTCCGGCCATATCGCGCGCGCCATAGTAACGACCCACGAGAACAGCCGCCGCCGTTGATAGCCCCAGCGGTACCATGAAGACGATGGCAATGACGTTCAGCACGATGGCCCAGGCCGCAACCGCCAACCCCCCCAACCACCCGGCGATCACGTTCATTCCGGCAAAGGACGCGACTTCAAAGAAGCCGGAAGCCCCCGAGCCATAGCCGATCCGACGCTGCTCAGCTTCGGCGGCTGGGTCTGTTTCAGGCTTGTCGAAAACGCCGTAAGCGCGAGCCTCGGGCATTCTGATGATGAAGATGGCCAAGGCCAGGGTCATAAAGATGCGGGCGGCAAAGGTCGCCCAAGCCGCACCCACTGCCCCCATTGCTGGGAGGCCAAAGCTACCCGGTACCAAGACCAGGTTGACCGCTAAATTCACGCCATTGGCGACCCACATTATCACCGCCGCAGGCTTGGGCCTCCCCAATCCCTCCAGCCAAAACCCCGCCGCAATACTGAAGGCATAGCCTGGCATCGACAAAGCGAAGATCAGCAGCGGCTGGCTCGCCCCATCTGCCAGGTCTTGCGACAGCCCCAGGACGTGCAGGAAGGCCGGACCGCCCGCCAACAGGACAAGGGTCGCCGCGATCCCTATCCAAACGCTATAGCTCAGGCCTCGCCGCAAAACTGCGCCGGTTTCGCGCATTCGACCCTCGCCGGTTGCCCGCGCGGTCATGACCTGAATCCCAGTCAACAGCCCGATCAACATGGTCAGCACAACACTGCTCGGTGCCCAACCCAAGGCGTGATAGCCAAGCTGGGTCGCCGAATAGCGCCCAACCACAATCGCGTCGCACAGTCCCATCCCCATGATGCCCAGGCGTGAGATCACCACCGGCCATGCCAGTACCAGCAGGTCAGTCAGATCTGTGCGGACGAGGTTTGGCCGACCCCCCGTCGAGAGGGTCTTCTGGTCCTGAACCGGAGCCATAGGAACACCAGTTTTCAAAGAGCGCGGAATCTGACGCAAGGGTCGCATCTGATCAAGCTTTTTCCCAAGCCGCTTATGTGCGCTGGCTTGGTCCTCAAACCGGCCGACGCTTGCGGAACTCCGTCGGTGTCATACCTGTCTCCCTTTTGAAGGCGCGACGAAATGGCCCTAGAGATCCAAATCCCGCATCAACGGCGATCGTCAAGATCGGCACATCATCCTGACTCTCGGCGGCCA
>JANPNB010000016.1:0-3113 GCA_031427275.1 Alphaproteobacteria bacterium
TCGGCTGACCAGGTTATGCCAAAAAGCATAAGTGCCCACCAATTGCCCTGCGGCATAGCCCGTAGCCACACCAGGCAGACGCAGGCTATCCCAAGATAGGCGACGCCAAACGCGGCGTTAGAGGGGCGCTCTGCGACACCGCGCGCGACCAGGGCTGCCGCCAGACCGCCGACTATCAATCCGCCCCAGGCCAGCCACATATGATCGCGGTGAGCCAGATAAACGCCAACTAGGACTGCCGCGCAGACCGCCGTCGAAACCCGTACCGGCGCACGCGGTGCAGTCATGGCTCCCCACTCGATCGAGAGCAGTGCAACGGCGACGGATATCAGAAGCAGGAAGGGCCACCCCCCTTTCGCCCAGCCGGTATCAAACCAAACGGCCGCCAAGGCTGAGGGCACCAGGATCGTGGCCGAGGCCACCCTTATCCCTAAATTGGACCAATCGAAGCGCTTAGCCGGCGGCAACGGCGTCATCCGGTACCGTTCCACCAAACCGCCTTTCGCGACCACGGAATTCCGCGACAGCTGCGGCTAGGTGTTCGGGGCCATAGTCGGGCCACAAGACGTTCTGGAACACGAATTCAGAATAGGCCGACTCCCACAACAAAAAATTCGACAGCCGTTGTTCTCCGGAAGGCCGGATAATCAGGTCGGGCACCGGCACATCCCGGGTAGATAGATAGCTTGCCAACACGCCCTCGTTCATCTCCTCGGGCTTGCACCGACCGGCGAGCACATCCTCGGCAAACAACCTTGCGGCGTCGGCGATATCGGCTTGCCCGCCATAATTGAAGGCGATCTGGAGGAACGAGGTTGAATTTTTCGCCGTCCTTCGCTCAGCCTCTTCCAGCATTGCGACCAAGTCGGGGGCGAGACCGCTTCTGCGGCCAAGGGCGCGAACCCGCACACCCTCGCGCTCCAATCGCGCCAGGTCGCTTTCGAAGTAACGCTTCGGCAGGGCCATAAGCTCGCTGACCTCGGCAGCCGGGCGACCCCAGTTTTCGGTCGAAAATCCAAACACGGTCAGCCACCGAATATTGCACTCTGGTGCCGCCGAAACGGTGCGTTTCAACGCCTCAACCCCAGCGCGGTGACCCAGCGAACGGGGCAGGCCACGACGTTTGGCCCAGCGCCCATTGCCGTCCATGACGATCGCCACGTGAAGCGGCGCGTCGGCTGTCGTTGGCGGGTTTGGCTTGGCGACCATCGATGTCCTCGTCGATCCGTCGACTAAACCTGCATGATCTCTTGTTCCTTGGATTTCAAGGCTTCGTCGACGCGCCGAACGGCCTCGTCGGTCAGCTTTTGAACCTCGGCTTCCATGCGCTTCTGTTCGTCTTGATTGATCACGTGATCCTTCTCGGCCTTGCGCAGATCATCATTGGCGTCACGGCGTACATTGCGCACCGATATTTTCTGGGTTTCCGCGTATTTGCCGGCGAGTTTCGCCAAGTCTTTCCGGCGTTCTTCGGTCAGTGGCGGAATCGGGATTCGCAGATTTTGCCCTTCGACCACAGGGTTCAACCCCAAACCAGATGAGCGGATCGCCTTCTCTACAGAGACCACGATCGCGCGGTCCCAGACGCTCACCGAAATCGACCTTGGCTCGGGAACGCTGACGGCGCTGACCTGACTGAGCGGCACGGTCGAGCCATAGGCATCCACCATGATTTGATCGAGCAAACTGGCCGAGGCCCGCCCTGTGCGCAGGGTAGAGAAATCCTCTTTCAAGGCGTTGATCGCCTTGTCCATACGGTCTTTGTATCTTGCAAGGACCGGCTTTTCGGCGTCGGCCATGGGTCAACTCCCTAAGAATAATCAGGTGATGGTCGTGAAGACGCCCTGCCCCTTGAGCACCTTCATAAAGTTTCCGCGCTCACGGATCGAGAACACTACGATTGGCACCTTATTGTCGCGCATGAGTGCAATCGCGGCGGCGTCCATGACCCTTAGGTCCTGGGCCAGAACGTCCTGGTAGCTCAGTGTTTCGTAGCGCTTTGCGCTAGGGTCTTTCTTGGGATCAGCCGTGTAGACACCGTCCACGCTGGTGCCCTTAAACAGTGCGTCGCATCCCATTTCAGCTGCGCGCAAAGCGGCTGGGGTGTCCGTCGTGAAGAAGGGGGCACCTAGCCCTGCGGCGAAGATCACCACCCTGCCCTTTTCCAGATGCCGTAGAGCCCGACGGCGAATATAAGGCTCGCAGACGGCCTCCATCGGGATCGCCGATTGGACGCGGGTGTAAACGCCAGCTTTCTCAAGTGCGCCTTGCAGCGCCAGCGCATTCATGACGGTGGCCAGCATGCCCACATAATCGGCATTTGCGCGGTCCATGCCTTTGCCGGCCAGGGACACGCCACGAAAGATATTGCCGCCGCCGACCACAAGGCAGAGCTCGACTCCGGCATCGACGACTTCTTTGATGTCCTCGGCTACCGCCTCGATGGTTTTGGTATCAATGCCAAACAGCGCGTCGCCCATCAGGACTTCGCCTGACATCTTCAAGAGAATTTTCTTGTAGCGGGGTTTGGCGTCGGACACGGGTCGCTCCGGAGAATCTCTAGCGATACTTACATAAACTAAGGGCGTGATGCGCGTCGAACGCACCACGCCCTTAATTTGTTCGTGAACCGGGGCCCGATCAGCTGGACTTGGTCATCGAAGCGACTTCAGCGGCGAAATCATCGACCTTCTTTTCCACGCCGTCACCAAGTTGGAAGCGGACAAAGCCCTTCACAGCCAAGGGGCTCCCCGTCGTCTTGGAGGTTTCGGCGATCAGGGCTTCAATGGTCTGATCCGGGTTCATGACGAAGGGTTGCGCAAGTAGCACAACTTCTTCCTGCCACTTGCGGATCCGGCCTTCGATCATCTTTTCGACAACACCGATCGGCTTGCCGGATTCCAACGCTTGATCCGTCAGGAACTTCCTTTCCTTCTCGACAGCAGCGGGGTCCAAATCATCGGTGGTCAGAGCCAACGGCGGGGTCGGCGTGCCGGCCACGTGCAGAGCGATCTTGCGGCCCACATCCTTCAGCACGGCCTGATCGCCGGCGCCTTCCAGCGCGACAAGCACGCCGAGCCGGCCGACGCCATCGCCCTGCGCATTGTGCAGGT
>JANPNB010000017.1:0-21925 GCA_031427275.1 Alphaproteobacteria bacterium
GAGACGCCAAAGGGGCAACCCGGAAGCTGAGACGCGAAAGAGAACACGAGTGAAATCAAGGGCGTAGGGCAACCTGCAAACAAGATTGAAACAAACCTAGCGATACAGATCCCCCAACGGATCTGTAGAGAAGGCGGCGAAGCAGGAAACTGCGACGCCGCCTTCTTGCTATGTGACGTTCCCCTCACCGCAAATCCCTCCTAAAGTCGCGCTCGTTCGCGTTCGGGAGCCGCCATGAAAGCCTTACCCACCTTAGCCTTGCTGGCTTTGACCGCTGCTCTAGTTGCATGCTCGCCAGCCAAGGAAACTAAGGCCCCCGTCGGGCCCACCACCATCCGCTTTGCCACCGACTGGCGCGCTCAAGCTGAACACGGCGGGTTCTACCAGGCCGTCGCCAACGGCGAGTACGCCAAGCGAGGTTTGGACGTGAAGATCATCCAGGGCGGGCCTGGCGTGAATGTGCCGCAACTGCTGGCCGCAGGTGCCGTTGAGGCTGGCATGGGCTCCAACAGCTTCATCGCGCTCAACATGGCCAATGAAGGCGTGCCGGTGAAGGCCGTGGCGGCCATGTTCCAGAAAGACCCCCAGGTGCTGATCGCCCATCCTGATCAAGGCATTGAAAAGATTGGAGACCTGAAGGGCCATCCGATCCTGTTGTCAGATGCTTCCGTCACCGCGTTTTGGGTTTGGCTGAAGTCGAAATACGGCTTCACCGATGATCAGGTTCGAAAATATACCTTCAACTCCGCCCCGTTCCTGGCCGATAAGAGGGTCGCCCAGCAAGGCTATGTGACCAGTGAACCCTATACCCTGGAGAAAGAAGCCGGCCTGAAAGCCAAGGTCTTCCTATTGGCTGATAACGGCTATCCCAGTTACGCCACCATGATCATGGTACCTCAGAGCCTGATCGACAAAAACCCGGCGGCTGTGCGCGCCTTCGTCGAGGCCTCGGCCAAAGGCTGGCACGATTATCTCTATGGCGACGCCAAGCTCGCCGACGCCTTGATCCGCAAAGACAATCCGGAAATGAGCCAGGATGTGCTCGACCAAGCCCGCGAAAAGTTGCGCACCTACGGCATTGTCGACGGCGGCGACGCCAAGACCGGTGGCATTGGTGTGATGACGCACGCCCGTTGGGCTGAGTTTGGCAAACTGGCGGTTGACCAAGGGGTCTATCCCAAGACCCTAGACGCGAGGAAGGCCTACACGCTGGAGTTCGTGACGGCAGCGAAGAAGTAAGCCGCGTGCCCCTGGTCTTTCTGCAATCTGTCGAAGTTGAATATCCCAGGCGCGGCAAGGCGCTGGGGCCGTTCAGCCTGACCATTGAGCCGGGTGAGGTGTTGGCATTGGTGGGGCCTTCGGGCTGTGGAAAGTCTACGGCCTTGCGGCTGCTGGCGGGCCTCGAAAGCCCGACCCGTGGAAACCTTCAACGGACGATGGCAAAAGGCGAAACCGGCGTCGTGTTCCAAGCCCCGACCTTGGCACCGTGGCTCACGGCGCAAGCCAATGTCGCCCTGCCTCTCGAACTGTCAGGCATCCCAAAGGATACCGCATCGACGCAAGCCCGCGAAGCTTTGACGCGGGTCGGGCTGGCAGGGGCGGAACTGGCGCGGCCCGCTCAACTCTCGGGCGGGATGGCCATGCGCGCGTCGCTTGCCCGAGCCTTGGTCACCAATCCGCACCTGCTGTTACTGGACGAACCCTTCGCCGCCTTGGACGAAATCACCCGCCGTTCCTTGGCCGATGATGTGCTGAAGATGTGGGCGCAAACCAAACCGGCAATCGTGTTCGTCACGCACAATGTCGAAGAGGCGGTCTATATGGCTGATCGCGTGGTGGTGCTGACTAAAGGCCCCGGACGCATAGCCGGAGAGATCGCGGTTCCCGACACCCTGCCCCGTCCAGCCGGGTTCCGAACCACGGCCGGGTTTCGAGACGCAGCTGAGGCTGTCTCAGCTCTGCTGGCCAAGGGCTCGGAGGCGAGCCTATGAACCGGATTGTCGATGCCTTGGCCCCGCTGGCGTTGATCGCCGCCTTGCTGGGCATATGGGAGGCGGCTTGCCATTTGACCGGGGTGCCTGCCTATTTTCTTCCGGCCCCCTCAGCCGTGGCAAAGGCCCTGGCCGCTGATCCATGGCCACTGATTCAGGCCTCCTGGAACACCCTGTCAGTGGCGCTGCTGGCGTTGATCATAGCCAGCGTCACAGCTCAAGCCACTGCTCTGCTTGTGGCTCTAAGTCCCGTGCTAGAGCGCGCAATCCGCCCCTTGGCCTCGACCCTGCAAGTGACGCCGGTGGTCGCTATCGCGCCGCTGGTGATCATCTGGGCCGGGATTGATCATGCGGAGCGCGCCGTGGTCGCCTTGGCGGTGCTGGTCGCGTTCTTTCCAATCTTTTCCGGCGCGGTCACCGGTCTAAAATCGGCAGATCCGGACCTTGAACGCTTGTTTGATCTCTACGGTGCAAGTCGATGGCAAAAGGTTATGCGCCTTCGCCTCCCCTCCGCCGTACCTTTCCTGCTGGAGGGTCACAAGGTGGGAGCCGGGTTAGCGATTATTGGGGCGGTGGTCGCCGAATTTGCAGCCGGATCAGGCGGCGTGCGCGGACTGGCCTGGCGCATTCTCGATGCCGGAAACAAACTGCAGACGGCCCGTATGATCGCGGCCTTAGTGGTACTCGGTCTAATGGGCGTAGCCCTGCATGCCGCCCTGGACCGCCTGGAACGGGCCGGTATTACTTGGTGGCGGGGTCGTTAGGTCAGGATTAAGCCTAACGCCCTAGTTTCACGCCTATGCGCGCGCTCCTCACATTTTCGCTACTCACATCGGCATTGGCCACGCCAGTCCACGCTCAATGGGCGGGTGATCGATATGGGTTCGGACCGGCCCCCAAATCTGCGGCTGCGGCGGCACCATCTGCCATGGCTGGACGGGTTCTAAGCTGGTCAAATAAATTGGCGACCGCGTCACCGCTGGCGGTCAGCCCTAGCCAAAACTCTAGTTACGAAGCCCGAGCCCAAAATGAACCCACACCGCCCTTAGATTCTGTTCCACAGCGGATTGCGGCGCTGTCGCCAGCCCCAGACCCAGCATCGCGACCGTTCGCCCGCCAACCTGTCCAACGCTTTGCACCGGCGCCACGTTCCGTGGAGCTTGCCGGAGGTCCTACTGAGCCTCCGCAATACGCGCGCCCTGAACAGCCGATCCGCCAAGTCGCGACAGCTGGGACTAGCGGTCAGGCTCGCTACTATTCGCTCCATCGAGAATACGGCCTTGCCCCCGACGCCATACCGGAGCAGCCGACGGGTGCTCGCTACGTGCTGATCGGGCCTTCGCCTTCCGATGAGCTAGGTAGGGACAACTCTGAAGACCACGACTCCCCCGAAGGCGCGAGCGACAAACCCTTCTAAACGCCGGAGAAAGTTGCGCTCCTAGCTCGCGCGGAAAGCCCTAGCCGAACCCCAATCCCTTAGTCGCTCCAATGCATCTGATGCGAGAAGACTGAGAGAGCGCAGCCCTTGCTCAGTGAATACGTCATGTGCCGCTGAGAGGGCAATGGTCGCCGCCGCCCGTTCACCACTGTCACGCCCAGTAATATCCATCCGTGACTCATAAAGCCGGGCAAGATTGACCTGTAGCATGGCCCAGGTGACAGGTTCACGACCTGCGGAGAGGCTGGATAGCTCAATGCGGAACGCAGCTTCGGCGGCATCTAGTACCGCCAGATCTCCAGAGAGTTCCGCCGACCGCGCCAAGCACAGCGCCCGGTTGGACGCCGCCAAAGCCCGCAGAGCCAAAGCTGGGGACGTCTTGAACACCAAGCCAGCACGATCATAACAAGTCACAGCCTGTTCATAGGCGCGCTCGCTGGTAGTGGCTTCGCCAAGCGCCTGGAGCCCCTGCGCCAGTGAGGTTTGCAATCGTGCCCAGTCCATCGGGCTGTGATCGCGGGTTAGAGTATCCAAGGCCTCAGCCAAGCCATTGACCCCGTCGATTAGAGTCTCAACGACACCGCCGGCTTCCCCCAATAGAGCCAGGGCTTGGCCCCGAAGCGTTATCACCCGCGCCCAACTCAAAGGTTCATGATCGACATCAAGATTAGTTCCCGCCGCCTCGACTTCGACGAGAGCCTGCTGAAGCAGCGCCCGGTCGCCCAGACGCGCACCCCAGCCCAGCAAGAGATCGGCCCGCAGCAAGCGGGCTTCGACCAGCAACAGACGTGCGTCCCGGCTACGGCGGACAAAAGATTTCAGACCTGCGATCGGAGCATCAAACCGCGCCGCCGACACTCGCGCGAGCTGAGCGTCGCCGTCAGCGAGGCGAGCGCGACTCTCTACAGCCAGCATGCCGATCTCGGCTATAGGGCGCGACAAACCTCCTCGAGCTGCGGCCCGTGCCTCACGAAACGCCACATCGGCGGCTGCATTCAAACCCTCATCGCCAAATAGCTCTGCCCCAAGCAGAGCACAGGATGCCTGCTCGCAACGCGCCCTAGCCCATCCGTCAGGCCGTCGATCGCGGCCGAAAAGACCGGCTGCAGCTTCAGCGGTGGACGCCGCTTTGCGCAGCGCCGCAACATCACCAGAACGGCGCGCCACCTCTCGCCAAATAATCGCGGCTTCTAGTCGGCGTTGCGCAGGATCCTTGGCGCTGACGCGACCGGCTGCGATATCAGCGGACTTAGCTTCCTGACGAAGCAATCGCATATCCAGCAATTCGAGCAGCGATACGTCGCCGCCGGTCAGCCCGTCACGATGTACACTGGTGGCATCGGCTCCGAACAGACGCCTCAGTTCCCGACCAAACCCGAACATCGCGCCACTCCGATTGCCTGCCAGCGTCTCATCACGGGACGAGGGCGACAGGTTCAGACTGGAAGTAGCAAAGCCGGAGCCGAACAACTTAACAAGGGGTTAACTGCTTGATTATGGTTAACGAAATCCAAATTCTTACGATTTGGGACCGGCATCGAATATGGCTCGCAGACCCACATCATCGAGAATCTTCCAGGAACCCACTTGCAGATCGTCTGGAAGGACAAGACCGCCAATTCGATCGCGATGCAGCGCGGTGACGTAATTGCCCACCGCAGCGAACATTCGTCGCACCTGATGATAGCGGCCCTCGGTTATGGTCAACCAAGCCGTTGTCTCAGACAGCGGTTCCAACACGGCAGGCGCTAAAGGCTCAGTCTCGCTGTCGAGCATAAGGTTTCCCGCAGCAAATATCTCCACTTCGGCACCCGAAAGCGGTCGATCGAGAGTTGTCAGGTAGCGTTTGGCCACATGGCTCTTGGGAGAGATCACCCTGTGCAGAAGCGGGCCATCGTCGGTAATCAGCAGTAGACCAGAAGTTTCTTTGTCCAGACGACCGATTGACGACAAGCCCGGCATGCGAGCCCGCCACCGAGACGGCAGCAACTCGTAGACACTGCGGCCCGCTTCCTTGTGGGAGCAAACGACACCGAGTGGCTTGTGCATGATCAGGGTCAATGGGGCAGGTGGATCAACCCCAATTCCATTAATCGTCAGGCGTTTGGGTAGATCAGCCGCGATCGCGACCTTGGCCCCAGCATCCTTCAGAACGCCACCATCCAAGACGACCCGCCCGTCGCGAACCAAGGCGTGGACCTCCCGTCGTGACCCATAGCCAAGATTGGCCAATAACCGATCCAGGCGGGCCATGGGCGGCTTCACTTTCGGGCCTCAAAGATCTTGTAACCCCCGCGCTCAGCTTTCAGAGTGACCTGGGCAAAGACCTCAGCGAGCGGTTCTTCGTAGGGAAGATGGCGGTTGGCCGTCAGCCAGCAGACGCCACCCTTTCGCAGGATAGCAGCAGCCTGCCGGATGAACCCGACGCCCAGTGCGCGGTCTTCGCGCCCCCCATCGTGGAACGGCGGGTTCATAACGACGAAATCAAGGCCGGTTAATGCGTCACCTACTCGCCGAACGTCTTGCCAGATCACATGTACACGCCGATCGTCCAGATTGCGCCGGGCGGCATCGACAGCGCGTCGGTCAATCTCAACCAAGGTCAGATGGGTGACTGCAGGTCTTGAGAGCACCTTGTGGCCAAGCACGCCGATTCCACCACCAAGGTCAGCACCCTTCCCGGTTAACTCTGGCAGAGTCTCCAACAAGAGCGCTGTGCCTGGATCTATGCGATCCCAACTGAATACGCCGGGCTGGGACCAAAGACCCAGCGAAGTGACGAGCCTTGGGCTACCCGCAGCAATCGCTTCATCAAGATTAGAAGGGCTGCGCGAACGAACGACATAGCAAAACCGGTGATGTCGGCGTGCTTCTTCCGAAACATCGCAGCCAAACCGCTTCAATGCTTTGGCCAAGCGGCTTCCGCCCTTATCCTTAGGCGCAAAGACGGTCATTGGTGCCCCTGGCTTCAGGACTCGAAGAGCCTGGGCGAGCACGTAATCGCGTTCAAGCGTTCCAGGCGGAGCCAAGATGATCGCCTCATCCTGCGCCCCATCTGCCAGGTCGGCCAAGTCGATGGAGCCGGGAACTAGGGGCGAGACTTGGTGGCCATCCCCCGGCAGTTCAATCAGTCCGGGCCCGGGCAGGCCATAGAGGATAGTGCCAGACACCTGAGCCTAACCACGCTCTTTGGTGCGTTCAAAGCCGAGCTTGGGATACCGTTCAGACACGTATCCAATCTCCCAATTCGACTTCGCCAGGAACACCATTTGATCATCAATATCCGTAGCCATCGCCGTCTTGTGCTTGTTGGCGAAGTCTTCAATGTCGGCGAAGGTGCCCGTTACCCAGCGGGCCTCGGCATAGGGTGCCGGCTCAAACAGGACGTCGAGTTGGTACTCATTGGCCAATCGATCGGCCATCACCTCAAACTGAAGCGGCCCGACCGCACCCACGATAAAGTCAGCACCGAACTGAGGTCTAAACAGCTGGGTGACCCCCTCCTCAGCCAATCCCTCCAACGCTTTTTTCAGGTGTTTAGCCTTGAGGGGATCCTTGACCCTAACCCGCTGGAGGATTTCGGGGGCAAAGTTCGGCAAGCCAGCAAAGCGCAGCAGTCCAGTCTCAGATAGGCTGTCGCCGACCCGCAGAACCCCGTGATTGGGAATGCCGATAACGTCGCCAGCATAGGCTTCCTCGGCGAGTTCACGATCGGACGCGAAGAACATGATCGGTGCATTGACCGAAAGCTGCCTCCCTGTGTTCTGGACCTTTAGCTTCATGCCGCGATGGAAACGACCCGAGCACAACCGCAGGAACGCAATCCTATCGCGGTGGTTGGGGTCCATATTGGCCTGCACCTTGAACACAAAGCCCGTCACCTCGGGATCACCGGGAACCACGTGGGTATTATCGCCTGTTCGGGTGGCTCGCACCGCTTTCGGCGGCGGCGCATAGGCACCCAGCCCCGCTAACAGTTGATCAATTCCGAAGTGACGCAGCGCCGATCCGAAGAATACTGGCGTCATATGACCTTCAAGAAATGCCTGCGGGTCGAAAGGCTTGGAGGCCTCTTGGACCAGCATGGCCCCCTCTTCCAGTTCTGCCTGCTCCTCGGGATCAAGATAGCTAACGACCGCATTGCCGCCAAATGCGATGGAGGCTGGGTGGCCCTCGTCCTTGTTATCCGCGGTGCGTTTGGCGAACGGCAAGAACTGCTGGGTTCGGAGGTCGAGCATCCCTTTGAACCGCCCACCCGATCCTGCCGGCCAGAAGAGCGGAGCTGGATCTAGCGCCAGCTTAGAAGCAATTTCGTCCAGCAACTCGATGGGGTCCTGTGCCTCTCGGTCCATCTTGTTGATGAACGTGACTATCGGGATATCGCGAAGGCGGCAAACTTCGAACAGCTTGAGAGTTTGAGGTTCGATCCCCTTGGCGGCGTCCAGCACCATTACTGCGGCGTCGGCGGCCGTCAGTGTACGATAGGTATCCTCGGAAAAGTCCTCGTGACCCGGCGTGTCCAATAGATTGAACATCAAACCCGCATGATCAAAGGTCATGACGCTGGCTGAGACTGAAATCCCGCGTTCACGCTCGATTTTCATCCAGTCTGACCGGGTACGACGGTTTTCGCCGCGCGCGCGCACTGCGCCCGCTGCGCGGATTGCGCCACCCGCCAGCAGCAGGTTCTCCGTCAAGGTTGTCTTGCCGGCGTCAGGGTGGGAAATGATGGCGAAGGTGCGCCGACGGGCGGCCTCGGCGGCGGGGGACGTGCTCATAGGCGGGAGGTAGCGCGACCGCGCGTTTCAAGCAAACCCTGCGATTAAATCAGCCTACCTTGTCTACTGGAATGTCAGCCGTTCTCCACCGGCTCTGTCAGAAAGTGTCGCCCGCTTCGATCCTCGATCTCGACGACCCAAATATCAGGATCAATGCGCGCAGATCGTTCCACATACCGATCCAAATCCGCTTCGAGAATCGATGGCAAGGGCCGCATCCATACCCGCTCTCCGTCACCGCGAGTGGCTTCCGAATACAGTTTCGCACTGCCCTCATCGCGATGGAGCACCTTGACCAGGACACTTCCGGCCCGTGCGTCGCCCTTCCTTACCACGACCGCAAATGCACCTGCCAGCTCAGCGCGGCGGATCAGGGCCGCAACCCAAATGTCAGTGGACAGCATCATGGACGAGGATCTGACTCGATAACGGAACAGAAAGGCAGGGCGGTCTAAAGGTGACCCCCAAGTTCTCGAAGCTTGAACGAAACACAAGAGCCCATGACCGACCGCCGCATTTTTGCTGGTCAGCCGAAGGTTCGAAGGGTGGGTCTGGCCCTCGGTTTAGCCCTGATCGCTATGCCGGGCCTTGCGAGTGCATCTAGCCTCGACCTGTTCTACGAGCGAACGGTTATGATCGCCGCTGACGCCCAGTGCGGCCTGTTTGCTGGGCCTGAGGGTTCAGCACTGGCGGCGGCCGGCGCGCAGGCCCGCGGGGCCGCGATGAGGGCTGGCACAACCAAGGTCATCCTGAATGCAGTCGAGAAACGCGCTCGCAGCAAAGCACTCGCCACCCCATGTAATTCTCCCGACTTGGCTGTGGCAGCCGGGCGCGTACGACAAGCTTTCGAAGGCTACGCACGGATGATCCGTATGGATTATCCCGGAGATCACGCTGGATGGAGCGCCGACCGCAGCTCGAGCGTCAATGCTCTTAGGTGGCGGCTGGCGCAAGATCTTCAGCAGAATGGCGACCGCCTCGTCTTCGGCCTAGCGGGTCGCGCGGGTGCCAATGCCTTGATGGCGGTAGCGGATTTAGGTCTCAGTGAAGCACCCTACAGCGCACGCCTCGTTATACGCGATAACGCCATCACTGCGGGGCCGTACCTCAATCTCCAAGGATCATCTCTCGCGACGACACCCCTATCGCGACGGTTCTCGCCTCCGGGCGCGCAGGTAACATTCCAGGCCGAGGCGCGAAGCCCGGCGGGTCTCGACTTATTGCCGAAGGGAATGACGACCGGTTGGGCGTTCCGTTTCCCAGCCAAAGCCGCTCAAGCGATTTCGGCCCTGGATCCACGCGAAGCTGTGGCAGTGGATTTCCTATTTTCAGATGACCAAGTCCGACGCATCTATGTCGAGGTCGGTGACTTTGCCGCCGGGCGAGCCTTTCTTCAGGTCGCCAGTCGTTAGTGGGGTACGGTCGCCGTTTGAGTTTCCGGTGCCACCGGGAACATGCTGCGGATCACGGGCATGAGTACAGTCACGGCTGTACCCTGACCTAACTGACTTTCGATGACCATTTCACCCCCATGAAGCTCGGCAAGCGCGCGCACGAGAGACAGGCCCAGACCGGTGCCTGCGGCACGTTGAACCGTATCGCCTGCCTGTTCATAAGGCTGGCCTAGACGCTCTAAATCACCCTTAGCGATCCCCGAACCCGTGTCTGCAACCAAGACCTCAATTGACGGTCCTATTCCCCGCAACGAAACGGTCACGCTGCCGCCTTTCGGCGTAAACTTGAGAGCGTTTGAAATCAGATTCAGGGCAATCTGCTTGAGCGCACGGCGATCTGCGAACACCTCAATTGGATCAGCTGAAATTTGGGCACGCAAATGAACACCCGCTCGATCTGCTTGACCACGCATCAGACGCAGTACGGCGTTTATCGCCTCACGCGCGTCAAAATTCTCGCCGTTGATCTCATACCGTTCGGCCTCAATCTTGGACATGTCGAGCACGTCATTGATCAATTCCAAGAGGTGCGCACCCGATTCATGGATCAGATCGGGGTAGTCTCCATAGCGATCAGGTAGTGGCCCAAAGAGCTTCTGTTTCATGATGTCAGCAAACCCCATGATCGCGTTCAGGGGCGTGCGAAGCTCATGGCTCATATTCGCCAGAAACCGAGACTTACCCGCATTCTGGGCTTCAGCTTCGGCTCGGGCAGTCTCAAGCTGTGATTCCCTAGCCAATTGGTCGGCCACGTCGGCGATCGTACCGATCAGCCGCCCAGGACTGACCCTATTCAAGGACAGTTCAAGCTGGGGGACATCAGATCCTACCGGCGAGAAGCGAACAATTGCGCTTCCATCAGCAAACGCCCGCGCAACGGATTGCTCAATACCAATCTGTTCTGTCGAGGTCGCGATCAAGGACAAGGCGCGATTTGCGGCCGGAAGGGTTGCCAGACCCTGGGGCATTCGGCCCCAAGCTCCAGTCAAATGGCCAGCAGCATCTACGGTCACCAAGAGGTGGGGCTGCTCTGACACGGCCTGCCGCAGCAGGACCTGAGCGCGATCCGCATGGCGCCTTCCGGTTTCCAGGCTCCGATGCAAAAGAATTAGAGCCGTGCCAAAGCCAAGCGATGTTGTCAGAAGACTGGTCAATCCCAGCATCTGGGCCAATAAAAAGTCTGGGCTCGGCGGCAGTGCAAGCGCCCAACCTCCCAGCAACGCCGCTCCAAGACTAGAGAGCGACACCGCAACGCCAAGCGCCAGGCGGGCCGGTCGGGACATGGCCGAGGCCGCAGCCAATGGGGCCAGCAGCCAAACAGCCACTGATCCTGGAACACCCCCGGTCAGCAAAACAGCAACCGTCGCACAGAGGCCCCATACCCACAAAAGAAGGGGTTCAGCCCAGGAAACTTGCCACCGAATTGTCACAAGTCCCACGACCGGTGCGACAGCCATAATCAGAAGGGCCATCAAGGCCGCGCCGGTGACCGGGATACTCGCAACGAGCAGAATGCCGCTGCTGAGCGCAAGCGCGCCCAGCCAAGCCGCGTTCCACCAGTCCAGATTCACGACGGCGTGCCTTGCAGTGAACGATCTCGTTTTGATGGTCTCCGGTTTCATCACCGCGCGACTCAGCAACTCCTCATCGGCTGATGCCGGGATTTTGCGACAATAGCCGACCGTGACATCGGGAGCGAGCCTACTCGCCCACGAGGCGACCAAGGGCTTCGTGTTTTTTGCATCGCGGAAACGAAGTCGAAAGCGCGTTGCGGTAGGTTGAGTGGTCTCACAGCTTGATCACCTCACGACGCCATGCCCGACAAGGTCAAACGCTTCATAACCACCGATCATCGCCTAGCAGCGACGCAAGAGGCTGGTCTGGATGAGCGACAGCGCGCTTTCCTGCGAATGGTGAGTCACGAACTACGCACCCCACTCAATACGATCCTGGGGTTTGGCGATATCATATCCAAGGAGCTTTATGGCCCATTGGGCTCTCCCCGGTATCGCGAATATGCCGACCTCATCGTGGCAAGCGGCCAACGGCTTTTGTCTTTAGCCAATCAAGTCATCGAGATCGCCAAGCTTGAAGGCCAGGTGGCCGAACTGGAAGTCACAATTCAGTCCCTCGACCACGCGCTGGACGATGTCTTGGATCAGCTGGCAGACGTCGTGATCAGGGCGGGTGTCTTATTGGTGGTTGAGAACCAGGGTCACCTTCCAATGCTCCGCGCCGACGCTCAGGGGCTTCGCACCGTTCTCGCGAATCTGGTGCACAACGTCTGCAATCACTGCCCTCATGGGACCCGGCTTGTGATTTCGGCGGTTCGAATTGGCGACGAAATTGTGATCAGCCTGACTGACGATGGCCCGGGGATCGAGCCCTGCGATGTGGCACGTGTCGTGCGCCCCTTTGAACAGGGCGGTTCGCCGTTGTCGCGGCAGAACCAGGGCGCTGGCCTTGGTCTAAGCATCGTAACTCTGTTGTGCCATGGGATGGAAGGTCGACTGGAACTGAGTTCGAGGTTCGGTGGGGGTGTGACGGCGTGTATCCACTTACCGGCAACATGATCCGACCGTTGCGCAGCGCAGCGCGAACGCCTAAGTCGCGATCGCAATGGAAAATATCGAAGCAGTGCTTACCGAATTGATCGAGGAATTCGAGGTGCTCGATGATTGGGAGGATCGGTATCGACACGTGATCGATCTGGGTCGCACGCTCAAACCGCTAACTGATCTCGAGCGCTCTGACGGCAATAAGGTCCGGGGTTGCGCTAGTCAGGTTTGGTTGACGACCGAGTCACATGCTGACGGCACCATTGGTTTTCGAGGCGACTCTGACGCTCATATTGTAAGGGGGTTGATTGCAGTCTTGTTGCGGCTCCTGTCGGGCCGAACGTCGGCTGAGATTTTGGCGTTTGATTCAGAAAGCGCCTTCGAGCGCCTGGGACTGCGGGGACACCTCTCCGCTCAGCGCTCGAACGGACTGGCTTCAATGGTGGCACGGATACGCCGGGACGCAGCGGCTACTAAAAACTAGGCTGCGCGAATTCCACTGTTTTCGCCGGTGCCGCCCTGGACACCGACAACGGCGTCGTATCCCAAGATCATATCAACATCGACTCCATTGGTTGCAAGCGGAAGCCGCAACCAGAGCAGCGACATATGCGACGTCCCGCGCCAGGCAAGATTATGTAGTCCAACCGACGGTTTGCGCTCTGCAACGACCTTGCGAAGCTCGCCGCCCCAATAGTCAGCACCGGAGCTGCTGTAAACTTCACCTAGTGTCAGGCCCGTAATTTCTCGGCCATAAACACCATAGAGACCCGTGCCCGCCAGGCGCAGGCGAAAGTCCATCGGCTCACTGCGAACATCAAGCAGGCTCACGGTCGGCAGGAGGCGCTTAAGGTCCTCCGGTCGAATGTCACGTCGGCCTGGCAACTTTTGACCCCGTCGAAGTCCCGACCAATAGGCCAGGAGTTCCGCATGAGCCCTCGCTGCCGCCGCAGAAGCCCCGATCTGCGTCGTCATATTCAGATTCCTTAACAACCCCTTGGAATCGCAATGAATCACTTATCGCCTGATGCGCGAATCAGGAGCAAGAGAAATCCGGCCTTTGGGCGGCGAATATTCAATACCAAATACGAAAACACCCACCTCACGGTGGGTGTTCCGATTGGTCGACGTTTAGCGTGAGACTACTTGCCGCGCTTCTTAGGCGCTTGACGGCCGCCCTGGCCCAGGCCCATTTGCTTGGCTAGTTCTGAGCGCGCCTTGGCATAGTTTGGTGCAACCATAGGATAGTCCTTGGCAAGGTTCCATTTGGCCCGGTAATCCTCGGGACTCATGTTGTACTTAGTGCGCAGGTGGCGCTTCAAAGACTTAAACTTTCGACCGTCCTCCAGGCACACCAGATAGTCAGGTGTGATCGAGCGGCGAATAGGAACTGCTGGTTCCTTAGGTGCGGCCTCTGGAACTTCAGCGACGCCCGTAATCCCCGACAACGCCCGATGGACGCTTTGAATCAGGGATGGCAGCTCGGCTGCGGAAACAGAATTGTTGCCGACATAAGCTGAAACAATGTCAGCCGTCATCTCGATGACTTCAGATTTTTCGTCCATAAATCTCGTTCCAGGGGCGAAAGTCGCCAAATTGTTGGGATCACCTGATTCAATAGATCAGTTACCGCTGAATAACGGGCACCAATAGCAATCACAAGTCTGGATATTGAAATTGTCGCGACGCTAAACTCCCTTGATAACGGGGTCACACGCCATTCAATCGGGTTAGCTGCGCGGTCTCCGCGTCGTTTTTTGCAATGCACGACAATGAGCCGCCGGGAAATGCCTTCGCGCGAGGAAGGTTTAAGGCCCTCGCCGATTAGCTCTGACGCCCAAATTCTTTTGAGAGTGCGAGCATTGCGGCGCGTTGGGGCACCGAATATTCGTCCACTGCGGTCTCATCACCCTCCTGAATGGCGCGAATGAGGGCTGGCGTAAGCGCCGAAGACAAAGACCAGTTCCAGTATCGCAACACCGTTTGCGCGCGATCGACGGCTAGGATGTCAAACGTGGTCAGAACGCGTTCAAGACCCGGATTGATTTGCCCGTCGGCTCCAACATCGGGGCGCCGCAAGCCTTTCCATAAGGCCCTCACAGCTGCTTTGGGCAATCCGGTAGCTTTGCAAAGAATAGCGATGCCCTCACCACCAGCGTCCATGAATATCTTGGCACCTGTCATGGGCTTCAGTCCCGACAGGTACGAGATTTCTTCGGCAATCTCGCGTGTCAGACCATTTTGTGCCGCAGCGATGGCGGATTCCAAACTATCAAAGGGGCTCCTCTCGATAGCCGCGCGATTGCGTTGACGCCGCTCGATGAACTGCAGCGCCTTGCGGGACAACGCGTCTTGCCAGCCCTCCTCTGCGGCCAGATGAAACACGTCGCTGGCGGCTTCCTGCAATACCTCACGCGACACTGCGAACCGTTGAAGGATCGTGCGGCGCGCATCAGAGTCCGCCCACCAGAACAGCACATAGGCATGGGACGGGCGCAATTCGGGGCGCTTCAGAAGCGCCGGAACTAGGCGCGACTCTCCCCGGGTCGAGGCAACAATTGTCTCGATGGCCGAATTGGAAAGCTTGGCCGTGTCGTTTCGCAGCAAGGCTTCTATAACGACAGGCTCTTCGTGACCGACCAGTTCCTCGCTGATCACCTCTCCCACCCCCCGACGCATGGCGACCAACCGCCGATGCTCCATACCTGTGGACCGGACGCAGTCCATCAGGTCTGAGTCTGAGAGGGACGCGCAATCCGCCAGCAGACCTTCGGCAACCTCAAGCTTGTCGCGGAGCAACAGGCGCACCAGGCTGGCAGGGATTTCCGTTAGACCAGATAGCCGCTTTGCCACGCGCACCCTGTCGGGCGTATCCGCATCCCGGAGCATTTCAACAAGCAGGTCTGCAGTCATGGCGCGTTCGAAGGCATTGACCCGCGATGACGGCAGGCAGACCACATCGGCCAGCCTGCGCATCAATGCCCCACGCGCCTTGAACACCGGCGCGGGTGGCGGCTCGTAACCCTCTAGATCGGCGGTCAGAGACTGGGACATGGCAATTACGCCAGAGAGTCCAACACAACGCCGTTAACGAACCCTATCGAACCCGCCGATATAGCTACCGAAACTCAGGCGCCGTCCAGTGATCCCAGATGTCGGGCATGTCCGTGGATACCTTATCGGGATAGATCGCTGGGCGTTTTTCCAAAAACGAAACCACCCCCTCGCGGGCATCGCCCATCTTGCCGCGGATCTGGATACCGCGACTGTCAGACATGTGGGCGTCCATCGGGTGGGCCGCCCCGGCATTGCGCCAGATCAACTGCCGGGTCAGAGCAATCGAAACGGGGGCGGTATTGTCAGCAATCTCGCGGGCTAAGGCCTTTGCAGCCGGCAACAGGTCTTCCGGCGCATGCAAGGAGCGAACTAGGCCTTTGTCCAGCGCCTCCTGCGCCGGGAACACCCGGCCCGTGTAACACCACTCCAGAGCCGTCTGAATGCCCACCAGCCTGGGCAGGAACCAGGACGACGCCGCCTCTGGGTTCAAACCGCGCCGGGCAAACACCAAGCCGAACCGCGCCTCGGTCGAGGCCATACGGATATCCATCGCCAACTGCATCGTCACGCCGATGCCGACCGCCGGGCCGTTCACCGCTGCGATCACAGGCTTAAGGCTGTCATAGATGCGCAGAGTCACCAGACCGCCGCCGTCACGGGTCACGCCGTCGCGCTGGCGAGCTTCGTTGTCACTGGCACTGCGGGCCGAATAGTCGAAGGTCTGGGCACCGGCAGAGAGATCAGCTCCGGCACAGAACCCGCGCCCCGCGCCCGTAACGATGACCGCTTTCACCTCATCGGCCCCATCGGTAAAGTCGAAGGCCGCGATCATATCCAGCATCATCTGGGTATTAAAGGCGTTCAGCTTCTCCGGGCGATTGAGGGTCAGGACGCAGACGCCAGCCTCAACTTCGAGCGTGATGGTTTCAAATGTTGGCGTGGCCATGGTGGAGGTCTCCCTTTGCAATTTTGTCTACTCACACGCGCTTGACGGACGGTCCGTCAAGCACCGCACATGGGTTTCAACAAAGAATAATTGCATGGCGGTTGCGGGCTCGACCCGAGCCGCCGCCCGAGCCACCCGTTGAGGAAACACTATGCATCCGGCCACCCACGCTCTGACCCACCCTGATCGCGCCGCCTATCTCATGGCTGGATCGGGGGAAACGGTGACCTATGCCCAGCTCAATGACCGGTCCAACCAAGGCGCACAGCTGTTCCGGTCGCTGGGCCTAAAGACCGGCGATGTCATCGCCATGATGCTCGACAATCACCCACGCTATTTCGAGATTGCCTGGGCGGCGCAGCGCTGCGGGCTCTATTTCACCTGCATCTCGTCCAAGCTCACCAGCAGCGAGATCGAGTACATCGTCACCGATTGCGAGGCCAAGGTGTTGATCACCAGCGCCGGGGTCGGCCCCGTGATCGATGAGATGCCAGCTCTGATCCCAGGTGTTAAGCTCTACATGGTTGGCGAAGCCCGCGCGCCCTATGCCAGCTTCGAAGCCGCCCGCGACGTCATGCCAGCCACGCCCGTCGCCGATGAGACTGCGGGGGCCGACATGCTCTATTCCTCCGGCACCACGGGGCGGCCCAAGGGGATTAAGCGCCCACTTACCGGTGGCCCCATCGATGAACCCGGCGGTGTGGCGACCATAGCCCAGGGCATTTTTGGGTTTCAGAACGACAGCGTCTACATCTCGCCCGCTCCGCTCTACCACGCTGCGCCGCTGCGCTGGTGCATGGCCGTCCATCAATTGGGCGGCACCGTCATCGTTATGGAGAAATTCGATCCCGAGGCCATGCTGGGCCTGATCGAGAAGTACAAGGCCGATGTCGGCCAATTCGTGCCTACCCATTTCGTACGGATGTTGAAGCTGGCCCCGGAAATCCGCGCCAAATACGACGTCTCATCTATGCGCTCAGCGGTGCACGCTGCGGCCCCCTGCCCTATCCCGGTCAAGGAGCAGATGATGGACTGGTGGGGTCCGGTGATCCACGAATACTATGCCGGCAGCGAAGGGAACGGCTTCTGTTATGTCGGTCCGCACGATTGGTTGACCCACAAGGGCACTGTCGGCCGTGGCCTCACCGCCGAGGTCAAGATCGTCGGCGATGATGGCGAAGCCTTGCCGCCGCGCACCGAAGGCACGGTCTATTTCGCCAATGGCGCGCCGCTGACCTATCATAACGCCCCTGAGAAGATCGCCGAGAACACCAACAAGCACGGCTGGACCACGCTCGGCGACGTGGGCTGGTTGGACGAAGAGGGTTTCCTCTACCTCACCGACCGCAAGAGCTTCATGATCATCTCCGGCGGGGTGAACATCTATCCGCAAGAGCTGGAAAACCTGCTGATCACTCACCCCAAGGTCGCCGATGCTGCCGTAGTCGGCGGGCCACACGAGGAGATGGGCGAACAGGTCATCGCCGTCATCCAGCCCATGGACTGGGCCAATGCCAATGATGACTTCAAAGCCGAACTGATGGCATTTTGCCGCGCTAACCTCAGCCACGTGAAGTCGCCCCGAGTGATCGACTTCATGGCCGAACTCCCGCGCCACCCCACAGGCAAACTCTATAAGCGCCTGATCCGCGACGCCTATTGGGGCAAAGAGGGTTCGAAGATCGTTTAAGCTTCGGCGGCAGGGCGCGATCGCATGTCCCCGAGCCAGCGATGCAGGTTGGTCAATGCCGCCGGGATCGGCAGTCTAATCAAGCGTGTGAAGTCGATGCCGATGAAGGCCACGACGTCGGCAATGGTGATCCTGTCGCCAGCCAGCCACTCAGTTTCCGCTAACTTTCGGTCCAACGTCGTCAATCCAGATAGCATCTGGGCGGTGTTAAACGCCCCAAAGGCCGCATCCTGTTGCTCAAGGGCGGCGAGGTGGGGCGACGTGTGCCGCACACTGTGCATGGCCGGGTGGGCCACCATCAACTCGGCGCGGCGGGTCCACATCTCGATGACGGCAATTTCCAAAGGCGATGTGCCGAATAGGTTGGGCTCGGGATAGAGGCTCTCCAGGTAACGACAGATTGCCAGGCTCTCGGAGATCATCGTCCCGTCGTCGAGCTCCAGGGCCGGCAACAGGGGCAGACCGGCCTTGGCGACGAATTCGGGCACCTTCTGGTCACCGCCGACCATGCTCATGGCGACGACCTGAATATCAGTGATGGCTTTCTCAGAGATCACCCACCTGACACGGCGAGGATTTGGCGCAATCGGCGCGTCGTAAAGTTTCATCATGGATCCTTAGTGCCCAAACAGTTCTTGCGGCATGACCCCGACAACGGCTGCGGTGACGCAGGTGGCCAGGAAGCCCGCGAACATAGCTTTCCAAACCATGCCGATGACCTCACTGCGACGTTCCGGCACCAACACCGAATAGCCCGCCACGTTCATGCCCACTGAGGCGATATTGGCAAAGCCGCACAGGGCATAGGTCATGATCACCCGACTGCGGTCGGCCAACTCTGTCACCGGGATCGCGCCCATCTTGATGAAGGCGGTGAATTCGGTCAGCACCAGCTTCACGCCCAACAAAGACCCTGCCGTCGGCGCGTCCTTCCAGGGGATACCGATAGACCAGGCCAAGGGGGCGAAGATCACGCCCAGCCCGCGTTCCACCGACATCGGCGCGCCGGCCACGGGGGGAAACATGCCCAGCACCCCGTTGACCATCGCCACCAAGGCCACAAACACGATCAGGGTCGCGGCGATGTTGAGCACGATCTGCAGGCCGTCGGACGTGCCCTTGATCATAGCGTCGATGGAGCTTTCATAGGTCTTGGCGGCACCGGGATCGAGGTCCTGGGGGACTTCCTCCGCTGGATTGCGCGGCACCAATATCCGCGCCAACAACACACCGGCCGGGGCCGAGATGATCGAGGCGGTCAGCACGTGGGCCGCTGCATTGGGCAGCACGTCTTTCAGGATCGTCGCATAGGCCACCATGGTCGAACCAGACACGCAGCTCATCCCCACAGCGATCAGCAGGAACAGTTCCGAGCGCGATAATCCGGCCAGGTAGCTGCGGATGAAGATCGGTCCCTCGACCTGGCCCATAAATACGGTGGCCGCCGTCGCCAGAGCCGGTGGCCCGCGCAGCCCCATAGTCTTCTCGAAGATGAAGCCGAACCCTTGGGTCACCCACCGCAGAATGCGCCAATGCCAGAGCAGCGCGGCCAGAGCGCAGACGACCAGGATGACCGGCAAGACCCGGAAGGCGAACACGAACATCGCGCCCGGATTGGTCAACTCATAGGGTTGGTTGGGCGTGCCTGCCAGAAACCCGAAGACAAACGCCACGCCCGCCTGGGTACTGTTGGCCAGTCCGTCGACCGCCTGTCCGACCCCGGCCAAACCGGCGCGCAGAGCCGGGACGCCGAATAGCGCCAAGACCAAGACCGCTTGCAGCGCTACGGCCCCCAGCGCCAGCTTCCAGGGAAACCGCTTGCGATCCTCTGACAGCGCCCAGCAGACACCAATAATCAGCGACAGGCCGATGAGGCTTTGGGCATTCTCAGGTCGGAACATTCAGGTCGAATCCCCTTGGTGACATCGGAGTGATGTGGGACTCAATTGACTATCAAGCTTCGGTAGCCGCAAGGCCAAGCTGTAAATCGAGGCGGCATTGGCGGGGTCATTTCGCCTAAGTTCGCCTTTTGAGGGTCATCATTCGGACCGGAATTCGCCCCAGACACGAAAAAACAACCTTAGAAAGCGTCACAGTGACATTCACCTTGCGTGCCGTAGTCTTTTGTTAATAACTCTGCACAGAACGCAGCCTTGGGGGCTGTGACAGTTGGTGGGGAATCTCAAGTGAAACAGAAATATTTATTGAGCATGTCGGCGATCGTATTGATCGCGGCAGCAACAGCCGGGGCGGCTACCGCCCAAATCGTCAAGGATCCGGCCTCCCGGGTATTCCGCGGTGGACCGACGCTTTTGGATGAGAGCATCGGATATTCCGGCAGTTCTGATGTCGGTGGTGGCTCTATCGTCATGGACGGGCCTGTCAAACTCATTGCGCCGATGTCTGGGTCTGCACCCACCGTCGGCTTGAGCTTCGAAGGCATCAGCCAATATGACGTTGCTTCTGTGGGCCGAAACTTCATTCCGCCAGACACCATGGGTGCCATTGGCAGGTCGCAGTTCGTGGAAACCGTGAACGGCGGCGTCGCCGTATTCGACAAAGCAACCGGGGTTCGCACATCATTTGTGTCGGATGTGGCGTTCTGGGCGGCTGCAGGGCAAACCGGTACGAATGGTGACCCGCGTGTCATGTACAATGCCGACGCAGATCGTTGGATCGCGCTATCGTTCGGTGCGAACCTCAAAGACATACAGATCGCGATCTCTGACACTTCCAACGCTCTGGGCACCTGGAAATCGACGAAGTACGAAGGTTATGCTGGCTTGGGCTTCGGTGCCATCGCCGATTACCCGACCTTGGCGCTCGATAAGAACGCGGTGTATATTAGCACAAATAATTTCGCTCCGGGGTTTGCAGGCGGGGGCAACGCCTTCCGGGGCACTACCCTTAGCGTGATCCCGCTGGCGAGCCTGTTCAGCGGCGCAGCTCCGACCACCGCTGGAATCGTCAAGTTTGACACGCCGTGCTGTGCTCCAGGCTTTGACCCATCCCATGGCTTCGCCATTCAGGGTGTGAACAGCTCCAGCTCTGATACCTCGGGCTACATCCTCGCCGCGTCTCTGGTGTCCGACACCTTGAACTTCTACAAGATCACGGATGCCGGAACCCTGGGCGCAACGCGGACGGGCAGCGTCAATATCGGCTCGGGCTATGACGCCAACGGCCCCGCCCGTCAGCCGGATGTGGCTGGCACAGGTAGTGCTCGTGTTGTGAGCACCCTTGATGACCGTATCTCCGGCAGTGTCTGGGAAGTCGGCGGTCGGATCTACAGCGTCCACACGATCACCGAAATCGGAGGCGATTTTACATCGGTCCGTTGGAACGTGATCGATAAAGCGACCGGCCTGATGCTCGACGAAGGTGCAATCGGCGGTGGCGGATTTGACTACTATATGGGCTCGCTCGCGGTGAACGAGTTCGGTCAAGTTGTTATTGCCTATAACCGCTCCGGTTCGGTGGCTGGCATCGGTAAGATCAGCTTCCTTGCACAGGCTTTCACGACTGATGGCACCGGCAAATTGGTGGCTCAAGGCAGTGAGTTGCTGCTGCACGTCAGCGATGTCGATGACTACCACAATGGCTCAGGGTTTGGTTCTCCCGCTGCTGGCCGCCAGCGTTGGGGCGACTATAGCGCCGTGACGATCGACCCCCTCAACCACTTGAGCTTCTGGGCCATCGGTCAGTTCGCCCGCGAGTACAACAATGCCGCAAGCGGCCACCCAGGTGGTACCGGCGGTTCGCGCTGGGGTACCTGGATTTCGCAAATCTCCGTTCCAGGTGGCGCTGCGGTTCCTGAACCCGCGACCTGGGCGATGATGATCCTCGGCTTTGGCCTGATCGGTGCAACGGCTCGCCGTCGCCGGGCAGTCGCAAGCTAAGGCTTCTGATCTTCTAAGACTTGGGCGGGCGGAACCATTGGTTCCGCCCGTTTCCATTTAGGCGTAGTGTTCAGCGAGTTGAGGTGAGACTTCCCATGATGTGGAAATATCTAC